>JAFQLG010000008.1 GCA_017414605.1 Clostridia bacterium | reverse complement strand
CTTGTTCATCCTTGCGATTTGGGATGAACAAGCCCTTTTTTGCTTTTATAATAACTCGTCAGTCTCCGAAGGAAATGCCGATATTGCGAGCGGTTTTAACTACGAATCCATCGGGGTCCACGTTATTGCTGCCGCCCTTGCTGGTCTCGCCTGTAGCGCCGCTACCAAGAACCTTTTCAAGAGAAACTGTCTGAGGCATTGCGTTATAGATAGTAACCATTTCTCCGCTCTTTCCCTCAAAAAGTGCATCAACCGCAAGAGAGCCGAGCTTGGTGCAAAGACTTCTGTCATACTGGCAGGTTTCGCCGCCGCGCTGGGTATGGCCGATGTTGGTAGCACGGACCTCCTTGCCCTCAAGGAGCTCTTCAAGCTGAGAGGCAAGCTGCTCTCCAACGCCGCCGAGGCGAACGGTATCGGCGCTGTCGGCAACTATCTTTTTGATTACAACGTCGCCGCCCTTGGGTTTTGCGCCCTCGGAAACAACTATTACGGTATCGTTAAGCCCCTTTGCATCACGGTCCTTGATGACCTCAACGATCTTGTTGATATCATAAGGTATCTCGGGCAAAAGAATGATATCCGCACCGCCGGAAAGACCGCCCTCAAGCGCGAGCCAACCGCAGTTTCTGCCCATTACCTCAAGTATCTGAACTCTATCGTGTGAAAACGCAGTAGTTCTTACTCTGTCTACTGCCTCGCAGATAACTCCGAGCGCAGTTGTAAATCCAAAGGTAATATCTGCATAGGATACGTCATTATCAATTGTCTTGGGAACACCGATAACCCGAACACCCTTTCTTGCAAAGTCACGCGCGCTCGTCAGCGTGCCGTCTCCTCCGATAACTACAAGCGCGTCAATGTGAAGGTCTTTGAGGTTCTGGATCGCAACGTCGCTGACGTCCTTGTGTTGGATATCGCCGTTATCGTCGCGATAAGCGTAGTTGAAAAGGTTGTCCTTATTCGAATTCTTCAGTATCGTTCCGCCCTGATTCAGGATGTGCTCTGTGTTCTCGGCGGAAAGCTGCATATAGTTGTTGAAATAGAGGCCCGCATAGCCCTTTTTGAATCCGATGACCTCACAACCGTATTTGTTGATAGCGGTAAGTGTTACGGCTCTTACAACCGCATTAAGACCGGAGCAGTCTCCACCGCCGGTCAAAACGCCAATTCTTTTGATCTTAGACATCTTTTGTCTCCATTCTGCTTTTTATGTAGTTCTTCTGAAAATTGTAGGTGCTCAAGAGCATTCGCTTTTTACATTGTACCATAACACTTTGCTTTTTACAAGATATTTTTCAAATGTATATAAAAAACAAATAATGGCTGTGATTTCAAGCTCGAACAGAGCTCTTCTTTGGTTCGGGAAGCTCCCCAAACATAGCTTCAAACAGCCTATTCAAAAGCTCGCGGTCCTCGATATCCTCTACAAGAAGCATTTCCTTTGCCCCTTCGTACGGTAGCTCTCTCGGGGCGTTTGTCAGTAATGCGACCGCGGAGCTTGCAGGCTTAACAAGCAGGCGGTTATCGTAAACACCGCCGATCACCTTGCCTCTGTAGTATAGCACGTATTCCCCCATCATCGCGCGAGCGGAAAGCCCTTCACATTGGTCTAAAACAAATTCAACAAATTCTTTACTGCTTGCCATAATTACCTCTCAAACGGGACTCGGTAAACCATCGCGCTTGAAATCAATAGCTGCTTTTTTCGCTTGAGCGCAAAGGTCCTTTGTCTGCAGCCTGTATTTCTTGCCGTCCTTGATAAAGTGCGTGCCGCATTGTCTGAATTCAAAGGACACGTTTTTCCTTATGCATTGCTCTCGGATGTCAAGCACCCAAGCGTAATCAAGCGGTCTCGCATTCACGTCCGATTCACCGCCGACGACCACAAGCTCGATGCTGTCAAGATACCGTTCTATATCTATGGCTTCGATAAGGGGCTGTGCGGTGATGCACTTATGCTTGATCGGAAGCTTTTCAAAAATGCCGAGCTTGTAGTCTGCGTTCTTTTGGTTCTCGACCGTACAGCAAACGACAACGTTTTCATATCCTTTACCCCAATCCGCGGGGATGCAGTCCATAAATCTCTCTATGCGTTTTGTAAGAAAGAGAAACGTGCAATCCCTACGCTCCCTTATCATTTCCCAACATTGGGAACGCCATTCATCCGCTTCTGCGATAAGAAAATCGGTGGAAAAACAGGTATATACGATACCGGATCCCATTTTGTAATTGCCGTTCTT
>JAFQLG010000107.1 GCA_017414605.1 Clostridia bacterium | reverse complement strand
GGCAAGCCTGCTTGCCGAGGTGCCAAGGCACACTCGCAATTCCGCCATACCCGCATATTGTTAATACCACGTGGTAAAAATCACCACAAGTGGTATTATACAATATTTGTTTTTATTTGTCAAGAGGAATTTTGAATTTGTTTGAGAATATTATTATTTCCTTGCCGCCGTTCTCTTGCTTTTCTCGGCGTGCATTTCATAGATTATCTCGGTCGCAAAGGCGAGCTTTGTGACAACGTTCTGCTTTTTGGGGAAGCAATAGAAGGAATCGTTTTCCGTTGATATATCAAAGCAGTCCTCGGGTTTTACGTATACCCAATCGTATTCAACGTGCAGACTGTTGTTCTGCAGGGGAGAGCGCTCTGTGTGATATTCGGCGCCGTTGTATTCGCCGTCCAGCACAAAGCCGCGCTCGGTATCGTGCGAAACCTTGCCCGCGCCCAGATGTATAAAGTTCATAGCGCGAGGCTGGGAATAAACGTCAACGTCATCGGAAAAGGAGTATTCGCCGCGCTCGATCTGCGCCTTGACCTGCTCGCGCTGCCACAAGAACCAATCGGGAACATGGCAAAATTCGGTTTCACCCGAAAGCGCCTTGAGTGAGCCGTCCTCGCAAAGCTCCCAGCGCTTGCCGCACTCCTCGCAATAGATCTCCGCACCCTTTGAATTCATTTTGGACTCGGTCATACAGTGCGGACACTGATAAAGCACCTTGTGCAATCCCTCTGCGCGATAGGGCTCCTTGATCAGTATTCCGTTGTCCTTTTGATATTGATAATCGTTGTAGGATAGGGCACGTCGCAGGCAGTCGTTTATCTCGGCAACGCTCATCGTTTCAATTTGCTCGGGTGTCAGTATCTTGGTCGCAACAGTGTGCAGAGGAACCTTGCGCTTTTTTCTGAAATTCCAGAATGGAGAATCAAGGTGATTTCCGTGGTGAACGATAGTAACTATCGGCACGCGCGCGCGCTTTACGAGCGCCCCGAGCGAATCGGGGAGATAGGACCTTATGCCGCAGGGCGAATAGCGCGCCTCGGGGTACATACAAAGCACGTCGCCGCGGCGCAGCACCTTGTAAATGGATTTGACGAGATGAATGTCGTTGGTGAACTTGCGCGTGCCTATCGCGCCGATAAGCTCCATGAGCCAGGGGCGGCGGTAATAACCGTCAAGATTGACTACGTTATTAACTCTATGGGGGAAAGTTACCATAGCCGCAAGCTCAAAATCGATAAAATACATATGGTTTGAAAGCACCATATAGGGCGGCTTTAATCCTTCCATATTGACCTTTTCAACCTTGTATTTTTTGCCGATGAGCAATATCTTTGATAAAACCCAAATAAGACCGACAATGAAAAGCGGCTGACGAATGGGGCATTTGGCTGTGTTGTAGCGTCTTTTGTTTTTGTAATTTACTTCGACGTTAGCTTTTTGAGTCATAAACACCTCGTTGAAAAATTTGCACATTTTTTGCATTATACCATAAAAGCTTAATTATATCAAGAATTTTTTTCATTTTTGCAGAAATTGGTTGAAATCGACGCGATTTGATGATAAAATAAAAGGGAATAAGCGACATAAGGAGGAAAACGGCATGCATTTTCTCATAATTGGAATAATAGTTTTGTGCTTGCTCGTTTTGGCGCTTTGCACCTCGGCAATTTGCTTTTTTCTCATATTTTATTCAACCAAGCGCTCAAGGATAAGTAAGGAAGAGTATCCAACGCCCAAGGGCGCGGCTTACGACCCCTACCGCGAGCAAATGATCGAATGGATGAAGGAGATCCGCGCAATGCCGCATATGGACGTTTCGGTCAAGTCTTATGACGGACTGACCCTGCGCGGAAAATACTTTGAATACAAAAAGGGCGCGCCTGTTGAGATATTGTTCCACGGATATCGCGGAAGCTCGGAGCGCGATATGTCGGGCGGAGTACACCGTTGTCACGCTCTCGGGCGCAACGCGCTTATCGTTGACCAGCGAGCTATGGGACGCAGCGACGGGCACGTTATAACCTTTGGCAGCAAAGAAAAGCGCGACGTTTTAACTTGGATAGATTTCGTTCTTGAAAATATAGACAAGCAAGCCAGCATTATAATTACGGGTATCTCCATGGGCGCGGCAACCGTTATGGAGGCGGCGACCTGTGACCTGCCCGAAAACGTTGTGGGCGTGCTTGCAGATTGCGGCTACACCTCAACGCGCGACATCATTAAAAAGATCATGCGCGACATAAAGCTGCCCGCGGACCTGCTTTATCCCTTTGTGCGCCTTGGCGCGCGGCTTTTCGGCGGCTTTGACCCCGATGCGTCATCGCCTATTGAGTCTATGAAAAAATGTCGCCTGCCCGTAATTTTTTACCACGGCGACGAGGACGATTTCGTTCCTTGCTATATGAGCGAGCAAAATTATGAGGCTTGCGCCGCAGAGCATAAGCGCCTCGTTATCACCGCGGGCGCAGGGCACGGACTTTGCTTTCCCCGTGACCGCGACGGATATTACGTAGCGCTGGACGAGTTTTTCAGACCAATTTTGCAAGCCACAGCTACTCAAAATCCCCAAAAATAAGCAACTCTACCGCAAGTAGAGAAAAGATCCGCCCCATTCAACCGCTTGTTCGTGGTAATTGCCGCGCCTTTCGTGTAAGATAAGGGTGGAAAGGAGGAAAGACCACATGGATCAAATCAAAATCGGAAGATTTATCGCCGAGAGAAGAAAGGAAAAGGACTTGACGCAGGCACAGCTTGCGGAAAGGCTTAATATAACGGATAGAGCAATATCCAAATGGGAAACCGGAAGGAGCTTGCCCGATTCCGCGATAATGCTTGACCTTTGCTCGCTACTCGGCATAACTGTCAACGACTTATTGTGTGGGGAGATAGTTAGTATGGAAAATAAGAACGAAAAAATGGAAGAAACCTTGCTTGAAATGGTAAAGGAAAAGGAAAAGAGCGACAGATTCCTTTTAAGACTCGAGCTCGTATTGGGATTTATAATCGTAGCAATGTTTTTTGGCTTGTGCATGGTTGCGGCATACGTGCCGATGCAGGATTGGATCAGATTGGTGATCGTTCTTGCAGGATGCGTTCTGCTGTGCGCTTCGATTCCGTTCTTGATCAGGATAGAGCAAAAGGCAGGATACTACGAGTGCCAAAAGTGCGGACACAAATACGTACCCAAGTTTTCGGCTGTGATGAATTCTATGCACGCGGGTAGAACGAGATATATGAAGTGTCCCGAGTGCGGCAAAAGATCCTGGCAGAAAAAGCGAATTTCCAAATAAAAAACGTAGGGCGGGGGCTTGCTCCCGCCGTTTTTATTTTTGAGTTGTAGGGCGGGGGCTTGTCTCCCGCCGTATTTTTTATAGATAAAGCCCGTTGGCGATAACCAACGGGCTTGTGTCAGTGATATTAAAATTCTGTAGCCTCAATGTATTTTTCCGCGTAATGAACGGCAACCGCGCCGTCCGCCGCGGCGGTTACTACCTGGCGAAGCTCCTTTGTTCTGACGTCACCT
>JAFQLG010000106.1 GCA_017414605.1 Clostridia bacterium | reverse complement strand
GAAGGCAGAGTTCATCAACGAAGTGCTCAAGCCCAGCGAAATCCAGAAAGAAATGGTCGCTTCCTTCTCTGAGTTTGCATATACGACCGCGCTAACTCCGCAATAGCAAAGGCTACTTGTGCCGACTTTGATTGGGATAGCATTTTTGAGGGTGCTGAGTGGTTCCACTTTACAGGTATCACGCCTGCTCTGGGCGCTAACGTTGTTGACATCTGCCGCGAGGCTTGTAAAGCGGCTAAGGCACACGGACTCAAGATCTCCTGCGACCTCAACTACCGCGGTAAGCTCTGGACAAGAGCCGAGGCGCGCGAGGCTATGACCGAGCTCTGCCAATACGTTGACGTTTGCATCTCCAACGAGGAGGACGCAAAGGACGTTTTCGGTATCGAGGCTGAAGCAACCGATATTTACGGAGGTAAGCTCAACCACGACGGATATAAGTCCGTTGCAAAGCAGCTCGCTGACAAGTTTGGATTTGAATACGTTGCTATCACGCTCCGCGAGAGCCACAGCGCATTCGATAACGGTTGGTCCGCTATGCTCTATGACGTTAAGAACGATAACTACTGCTTCTCCAAGAAGTACGAGCTCCACATCATCGACCGCGTTGGCGGCGGTGACTCCTTTGGAGGCGGTCTTATCTACTCGCTTGTAAGCGGTAAGGAAGCGCAGGCGGCAGTTGAATTCGCAGTTGCGGCTTCCGCACTCAAGCACTCCATCGAGGGCGACTACAATATGGTTACTCTTGCTGAGGTTGAAAAGCTTGCCGGCGGCGACGGCTCGGGTAGAATTCAGAGATAAAATAGTTTTTGATAAAGAATGCGGGGAGAAAACTTTTCGAGAAAAGTTTTCTCCCCGCACCCCTTTTTCAAAAGCTTTTTATTACTCATTTCAAGGGAGTTTGTAGTCCACTGCTCCGAATAGTGTTCGTCTTATTTTGAAGCTGCTACCGATAAATTATTTGGGTGATGTGACTCTGAACATTGCTTTGCGCCTGACGAAATTTGAAATGTTAAAATCTTATGCGCAAAGCGAGAAAAGGCTCTTGCCTTTTCGGTGTTCTCGTCAATGACGAACTTGAAAACTAAAAGAGAGGGTAAAAAACCCTCTCTTTTAGTTTTGGAGCTGGTGATGTGACTCGAACACACGACCTGCTGATTACGAATCAGCTGCACTACCGACTGTGCTACACCAGCGACCTTGATATTATATCATAAGATTTGCTTTTTTGCAATAGATTTTCAAAAAATAATATAAAAAATTTTGAAAGGTTTGGAAGAGGGTTTGGGGTATGGGGAAAGGGAGAAACTTTTCCCAAAAAGCTTCTCCCTTTCCCCATATTTCAATCCATCAAAGCTCTTCAAGCTTTGTCATCTCGTCGGGGTAGCGGATGTCGATAAATCTGGTATATCCCTCGCCCTCGAGCTTTTGTTTCTGGAAGCCGACGTTTTTATTCATCTTCTGAACAAGCACTATCTTGCCCTCGGCTCTTGCCGCCATAGCCGCCTTTTGCATAAGTGCCAAGTCAGCCGTGGTCATTCTCTTATCGTAAAGCACGGCGGTCTTATCAGCACCCTCGGGCTTGAAATTCTTGTCAACGAGCGCCGCAACTATGCGCTCAAAACCGATGGAAAATCCGCAAGCCGCGGTCTTTTGACCCGTAAAGTTGCCTATCATATTGTCGTAGCGGCCGCCGCCACCGATGCTTGAGCCCTTGAAATCCTCGCTCTTTATCTCAAAGATAACGCCCGTATAGTAACCCATTCCGCGAACGAGCGTGGGGTCAAAGCGCAGGTTAAATCTGCCGCCCGAGATAACGTCCACCGCACCGACTATATCAAGAAGGTTGTCGATAACGCCGTCTTCAATGCTCTCGCCAAGCGCGCCCTTGAGATAACCGAATCTATCCTCCGCCGCCATCGCGCCGCGGAATATCTCCATATATTTTGCAACGCATTGTGCATCATAGCCCGACTCAAGCAGTTCCTTTTCAATTCCCGCCTCGCCGATCTTGTCATACTTATCAAGAATGATGAACACCTGCGAAAAATTCTCCTCTGCAAAACCGGATGCTCTTGCCATTGCCGCGAGAATGCGGCGGTCGTTGATAACGATAGTAACGCCGCCAATGCCTATCTTTTCAAGGTAGGTGGACGTTGCCGTTATAAGCTCTATCTCAGCGGAATTGGAAGGATCGCCGAGAATGTCAATGTCGCACTGCACGAACTGACGGAATCTTCCCTTCTGAGGACGGTCCGCGCGCCAAACGGGGCCTATCTGCATCGCCTTGAAGGGCAAGGTGAGATTAGACGCGTTGTTGGAATAGTATCTCGACAGCGGAACGGTCAAGTCATAGCGCAAGCCCGAATCCACGAGGTCGTCAACGTTGAGATTTTCCGCATTAACGTTGAGCTTTTCGCCTCTCTTAAGCACCTTGAATATAAGCTTTTCATTGTCGCCGCCCTGCTTGCTCGTCAAATTTTCGATGTGCTCAACACAAGGAGTTTCAATTTGCGAAAAGCCAAACGAGGCATACGTTTCTTTCATTTTTGTCAGAAGATATTCTCTTATCTCCGCCTCGCGAGGAAGAATATCTCTCATTCCCTTTGTCGTTTCTTTTACAAACATTTTTATATGTCCTTTCTTTTCCAATCCGTAAAACTGAATTCTCCCTCTCCGTCTTGCTGTGCAAGCCACCTCTCCCAAGGTGAGAGGCTTTTTGGGAAACTATTAGGCTCTTCCCGGGGGAGAGCTGTCGGCGATAGCCGACTGAGAGGGTGACCGCTTCGTCATCGGTAATAAACGTAGTGAACTATAACCGTTCTCATTATCCCGCCATGCTCAAGGTCGGGAGCCGTAATGACAACACCGTCCTTACTCAAAAGCTCCCATGCCTGCATCTCCTCTATCTTGCAGCGCATAAGCACGTCCGCCGAGGCAAAAACGAGCAGCTCATCGTCCTTGATATTAAGTCCGCCCGAGCGACCGATGACCTCATGCGTACCGTTTATGTCCTCGGTCACGTACTTTACGTGGTGACCGCAGATCTGCCTCGCCATATCCCATTTATATCTCTTGGAGTCAGGATTTTTGCTGGCAGTTTTCTCCATAAGCTTTTTAAGAAATCCCATTTTTTACCGCATTTCCCTGCCCACCAAAAACTCGTAGGACAGCTTATATTTTTCATAAAGCTTTTTTGCCGCATCGGAATTTTTGTCAAATCCCTTGTTGCGCACGCCGCGCAGCATAACGTTCTTGGGCGTTTCCTCGGGGTCGATAAGCTCAAAAGCCGCGACCTCATAGCCATTTGCCTCAAGAAGCGCTAAGCGCAGAGCGTCCGTTGCCGCATCGCAAAGCTTCTGGCGCAGCATTGAGTGCTTGGCGATAAAGTCCAGCGCCTCGCAATCAAGCCTTTTATTCAAGTCGTGGTGACAGCAGGGCGTTGACAAAATAACGTCAACGTTCCATTCTATCGCCTTATTTATAACTATGTCGGTTGCTATATCGCAGGCGTGGAGCGAGATGACCATATCAACGCGGTCGCTCGTGTCGTAAAGATTGACGTCGCCCCACACAAATTCAAGTCCTTCAAAGCCCAGCTGCTCTGCAACTCCGTTACAGTACTCGATAACGTCTGCCTTTAGGTCAACGCCCGTCATCTTAACGCGCCTCTGTTTTATAACCGCAAAATAATGGTAAACGGCAAAGGAAAGATAGCTCTTTCCGCAGCAAAGGTCGCAAATACGGAGATCGCCTGCGGGGAGCTTGTCCTCAACGTCGCGCACGAACTCCAAAAACTTGTTTATCTGCCTGAATTTTGCCTGCTTTTTGTCATAAACTCTGCCGCGCTCGTCTGATACGCCCAGCAGCCTCAAAAAAGGCTCGTTTCCCGACAAAATGTAATTTTTCGCCTTGTTATGTGCCGCGGGCATTATCTTTTTAAGGCTCTGGGGGAGGGCGCCCTGCTCGCGCGCCGCCATGAGCGCCTTTTTGAGCTTGTCGCCGCCCAAAAGCACGGTCTTTCCCGCGTTTGAAACCTTATATTCGCAGTCCCCCTCGGTTGTGATAACGTTTATCTGCGCATAGCCCGAGGCTATCTCCAGAAGCGCCGCGCCGTCATCAAGCTCGATATTCTTATGCTTTGCCTTATTGTCCTCGGTAAAGCTCTCCAGCTGGAGCATAGCTTTGCCCGATATCTGCTTTAATGAAAGGACCGAGCGCTTTATTTGCTTGTCGCGCGGCTTTGAAAATACCGCTTTTTTCAATGCAAAGAGCTTTGCGCTCTCCTGTATCACCCAAACGAGCTGCGCTATAACGTCATTGCCCATTGCTGTCATTTTTGTCCTCTATCTCGGCACTTTGCGCCTCTTTTTTCTTTTTTCCAAATGATAATTTGGATTCCGTTCCGTTCATAAGCCTCTTGATGTTGGCTCTGTGCATAAACACAACGATACCCATTATAAATATGCTGGCGAGCAACGTCCAACCCTCGTCGGGGTGGGCATCGTTAACGTGAAAGGCTCTGTGCACGATAGGAAACAGCATTGATACCATTATCGAGCCCAGCGAAACGTAACGGCTCACGAGAGCTATAATAATAAAAGTTGGGAACAGGATTATAAAGGACCAGGGCGAGATCGCCAGTGCCACGCCTGCGAGGCAGGCAGCTCCCTTTCCACCCTTGAATTTATAGAATATAGGCGCCGTGTGTCCAACGATAACGAAAAGACCGCCGATAGCTCCGCCCATGGTTGCCAGCAGCGCTTTGCCTATAAAGCAAGCGAGAACCGCCTTTAACAAGTCAAGAATAAAGATGAGCGCCGCCATTTTTTTGCCAAACGTGCGCAAAACGTTTGTTGAGCCCGCGTTTCCGCTACCGTGGTTGCGGATGTCGTCCTTGAACATCAGATTTGAAAAAATGATAGCGGGATTTATTGAGCCAAGCAGGTATGCCACCGCCGCGCAAAGCACGACAAAGCCCACCAAAAGCCAGCTCGCCGCCGCAGAGCCGCCGATGTCAAGCGTATCTACAAGATAGGAATAAACGTTCCACGAGATCTTGGGCACAACGGGTGCCGTAACGTCGCTTGCCAGCGCCATAAAACCGTTAATAACCATAATTAACACCTCTCAAATCAAAACCGTAAATTATCTTTTACCTCTCCTTGCAAGGTCGTGCAACCTTTTTTTGTTGCGCTCAAGTCGTCTGTCGCGCTCCTCGGGCATCGGCTCGGCGCCGCTTATTTGTCCGTCCTCAAGCTCGGCACAAAACACGTCACGCGCGCCCATTCCGCAAAGCGCATCTCGGGGCACCTCAACGACGTCGCCGTCATCCGACACACAGATCGCCAATTCGCCCTCTATTCTGTCAATTGAAAATATCTTTTTCATATCAGAAAAGCTCTATCAAGTCTTTTTTGCTGTGGGTAAAGTTGTAAACGCTGCCATCAGGCATAATACCAACCATATCCTCAATTCTGCAGCCGTAAAGCCCCTCGATGTATATACCCGGCTCAACGGTTACAACGTGACCTCTTTGAAGCTTGTAATCGGGAGCCACACCCTGCGATAGACGGGGACTCTCGTGGATATACATTCCAACTCCATGACCCAGAGAATGACCGAATCTGCCCTCGTATCCCGCGCCGTTGATAATGTCGCGCGCAACGGTGTCGGCGTCCTTACAGTTGATGCCCTCTTTGATAAAGTCAAGCGCGGCGAGCTGTGCGGAAAGCACCGTGCTATAAAGCTTTTTCATATCCGCGTCTGCCTTTCCGATGACAACCGTTCTTGTCATATCTGAGCAATAGCCATCAAATTTAGCGCCGAAATCCATTGTGAAAAATCCCTTTTCCAGCTTGACGTTTCTCGGAACTCCGTGCGGCAGGGACGATGCACTGCCCGAAACGGCGATGGTTTCAAACGCCGTTCCCTCGCTGCCCATTCTTCTCATAAAGAATTCCAGCTCAAGCGCCGCTTCTATCTCGGTCATATCGGGTGTCAGCACCTTGAGCATATGCTCAAAGCCTGCGTCCGTTATAGCCTGCGCGCGCTTCATTTTTTCTATTTCTTGCTCGTCCTTGTAAAGTCGCAGGCCGTCCGCAATTTTAGATGCGCCCGCGCCAAGCTCTTTGCCTACAAAGACTTTTTTCATTCTCTCAAGGTCGGAAACGGAAAGCGTTACGTCTTCAAAAGCAACCGTTTTGCAGTCGTTGCCATCAAGAAGGCCTGCAACGCAGGACAGCATAGAGCCCTCGGGCATGACCACCTCAAACTGTGTCGCATCCACCTTGGCTTTTGCTGCCTCGATATAGCGGAAATCGGCAAGCACGTATGAGTTATTCTTGGTTATTACTACATATCCATCCGTATAGTCAAAGCCTGTGAGGTATCTCTGGTTTATCGCGGAGGATATTACCGCTGCATCAAAGCCCTCCTCTGCCATTTTTGCCTTAAATCTATCAAGTCTTGTCATTTTTGGAGTATCCTTTCGTAATAAGTTTTCATAGCTAAAGCGTCCTCGGGCTGTGTGCCGTCCGATTCGCAGATGATGCGCGGAGTAACGCCCTCCAGCACGATAGCCTCCATAAGCGGCTCAAAGGTGGGCCCGAACACGTCGTCCGCAAAGGTCAAGTGCTTTTTCTCGCCCGCATCCGTGTATTCTATCTTGGAAAAGTGACAATGCAGATTTTTCGCCGCATCGTCCGAAACGCCTGCCGCTATCTTGTCAAACACTCTGCGGTAATCGTCCACCGTAACGAAATGACCGCCGCGCTCGCGCGCGTTGAGGTGTCCGAAATCCACAACGGGAACGTAATGCTTATCCACCCGGCACTGTTCGATCACCTCGTCCAGATTGCCAAGCTGATTTATCTTTCCCATAGTTTCAATTCCCAGCCTTACGCCCGTGTCGCCAACTGCCTCGATGACCTTTTCAAGCGTGTCGCAGGAAAGCCTCATCGCCTCCTCGCGAGTGATCTTTGCCGCGCTTCCGCTGTGAATAACTATGGTGTCCGCGCCGAGCAGGTCGGCAGCCCACAAGGACTGCTTTATGTACTCAACGCTCTTTAAGCGCTTTTCGGGATCAACGCCCGAAAGCGAGATATAATAAGGCGTGTGCAAAGACATGAGAACCCCATGCTCGCGCGCCTTTTCGCCTATTTTGCGCAGAGTTTCCTCGCCTGCGCCGATTCCCCTGCCCGCCTCAAATTCATAGGCGTCCAGGCCGTATCTCTTTACCCAACCGGGCGCTTGAACGGTGGACTTGCCACCCTCGGCGTAAAAAAGATCGCCGTTGCCGCCCGGGCCAAAGGTTGCTCTGTTCATATATCTTGGTTACCTCAATTTATCTGTAATTTACTTGTTGTTTTTGCGTGAAAACCGCTTGTTTACCCAGAAGTCGCAAGCCGCGGACCCATCGGGGTCAGATGCCGCGTACTTTCTTATCGTGGGCACCTCAAGCGCGCGCTTTATGCGGAAGAATACGCTCGTTCTGTCCTTTATGGGCGGAACTAAGAAGGCGCGAAGGCCGATGTGCTTGCCTGCGCAAACGTCGGTAAGCAGCTGGTCGCCGAGGACGGCGGTGTTGCTTTCGTCGCTGCCCATAGCCGCCATTGCCCTTTTGAGATTTTTGGCAAAGGGCTTGCCGCTTTTGGCATACGCGGGCAGACCGAGAGCCTTGTTAAAGACCTCAATGCGCTCATTTTCGTTGTTGGAAACAAAGGCGGCGCCGATGCCGTTCTTTTTGAGCGAATCCAGCCAGGAGATGATGCGCTCATCGGGCTCGGGCT
>JAFQLG010000105.1 GCA_017414605.1 Clostridia bacterium | reverse complement strand
GCAGTTGTTTACAAGGAACAGGAATCCGGTTACCTTGCAGGTTACGCAGCAGTTATGGACGGCTACAGAAAGCTCGGCTACACCGGTGGTGGCGGCGGCTCTAACCCCGCATGTAACCGTTTCGGCTACGGCTTTGTACAGGGCGCAGAGGCAGCAGCTAAGGAGCTCGGCCTCGATAAGGGCGCAGTAACCGTTAAGTTCAGCTTCCAGCACGGCGCAAGCTTCAGCGCATCCGCAGAGCTTCAGGCTCAGATCAACGGCTGGTACAGCGGCGGAACAGAAGTTGTATTCGCATGTGGCGGTTCTATGTTTGAGAGCGTTAAGGCAGCAGCAGAGGCTAACCCCGGCTCCAAGATCATTGGTGTTGACGTTGACCAGTCCTATGCTTCCGAGCTCGTAATCACCAGCGCGGTTAAGGGACTCAAGGAGTCCGTTGGAAAGGTACTTGAGCAGTACTACGCAGGCAAGTGGGAGTCCGATCTCTCCGGTAAGACCCAGAACCTCGGCGCAGCTGACAGTGCAACAGGTCTTCCTATCGCAACCTCCAGATTCACAACCTTCACCGAGGCTCAGTACAATGCACTCTTCGAGAAGATCAAGAACGGTACCATCGTTCCCAAGTCTGAAACTCCCGGTGACGCTAACAACGCAGAGTGGCTCAGCGGCTTTGAGTACGTTGTAGTTGACTTCGAATAATACTTTCGGACAATAGCTATATATTTTGAATAACAAAACTCGCGGGGCTTTCCTCGGGAAGCCCCGCGAGCAACTTTTTATTTTAGGGGAGGCGGCGGATGTTCTTCCCTTTTGTTATCTGCCAAGGTAGGTAGCAAAAGGAAAGGACATTCGAACCAATACTTTATAAAGGAGCACTTTTCTATGAGTGAGGTAAAAAGAAAGGAAGAGGTCGCGGCAGCGGCGGAATATCCTTACGTTATCGAGATGTGTAACATTACAAAGGAATTTCCGGGCATCATCGCCAACGACAACATTACCCTGCAGCTAAAGCGCGGCGAGATACACGCCCTGCTCGGTGAGAACGGCGCGGGAAAGTCAACGCTTATGAGCGTGCTTTTCGGTCTTTATCAGCCCGAAAAGGGTGAGATCAAGAAAAACGGCGAGGTCGTTACAATAAAGGATCCCAACGATGCAAATGCGCTGGGTATCGGCATGGTGCATCAGCATTTCAAGCTTGTTGATGTATTCACCGTACTCGACAACATTATCCTCGGAGTTGAGCCCAATACGGCAGGCTTCTTGAAAAAGAAGCAGGCGCGCCAAAAGGTTCTGGAACTTTCAAAAACTTATGGACTCAACGTTGACCCCGATGCGCTTGTTGAAAATATCACAGTTGGTATGCAGCAGCGGACCGAGATACTCAAAATGCTGTATCGCGACAATGAGATACTTATTTTTGACGAGCCCACCGCGGTTTTGACTCCCCAGGAGATAGACGAGCTGATGGGAGTTATGCGAGGTCTTGCAAAAGAGGGAAAATCCATTCTCTTTATTACACACAAGCTCAACGAGATAATGGCGGTTGCTGACAGATGCTCCGTGCTTCGCAAGGGCAAATACATAGGAACCGTTAATATTGCCGAAACTACAAAAGAAGAGCTTTCCAACATGATGGTTGGCCGCGACGTTAAGTTTGTGGTTGACAAGACGGATGCTGAGCCCAAGAATACCGTTCTTGACATCAAGGATCTTTGCGTTAAGGGCGGCAGAGGCAAAAAGGACGCCGTTCATAACGTGTCGCTCAACGTTCGCGAGGGCGAGATAGTCTGCATTGCGGGAATTGACGGAAACGGGCAGACGGAGTTCGTTCACGCTGTTACCGGTCTTTGCAAGGCGGACGGCGGAAGCATCACCCTCTGCGGTGAGGACATCACAACCAAAAATATCAGACATAGAAACACGCACGGAATGAGCCACATTCCCGAGGACAGACACAAGCACGGACTTGTTCTTGATTACTCTCTTGAGCAGAACATGGCGCTCCAGAGATACTTTGAACCCAGATTCCAGAAAAACGGATTTATCCGATTTGACGAGGTTCGCACCTATGCGGAGCAGCTTATCGACAGCTTTGACGTGCGCTCCGGACAAGGTGCTATCACTACAGCGCGTTCAATGTCGGGAGGAAATCAGCAAAAGGCGATAGTTGCGCGCGAGATGGATCGCGAGCATAAGCTTTTGGTTGCGGTCCAGCCTACAAGAGGTCTTGACGTTGGAGCTATCGAGTATATTCACAAGCAGATAGTTAAATCGAGAGATAGCGGAACGGCGGTTCTCCTCGTTTCACTTGAGCTTGAAGAGGTAATGAGCCTTTCAGACAGAATTCTTGTTATGTACGAGGGCGAGATAGTTGGCGAGCTTGATCCCAAGACGACCACGGTTCAGGAGCTCGGTCTTTATATGGCGGGCGCAAAGCGACAGACGAGAGAGGAGGAAAAGTAATGAAAAAACGGTTAAGAGCCTTTTTCGTGTCCGAGAACGGACGCGATTCCACACTTCTTTCTATATATAAAAAGGAAGGAACCAAATCCATACTCTCTTCCCTTTTGTGTATCGTTGCGGGCATATTCGTAGGCTGGTTGGTTCTGCTTATTCTGGCACTTACCTCGGACCAGATACCCACCTCGGATGCATTCCGTGGCCTTGGAATAATCCTAGCAGGTCCTTTTGCCAGCGGCGGAATAAAAAACGTTGCGTTTGTGCTCGGAGATATGTTCTTTGAGTCGGCACCGCTTCTTTTAACGGGTCTTTCCGTTGCAATTGCATTCAAAACGGGACTTTTCAACATCGGTGCCCCGGGCCAGTACCTTATGGGCGCTATGACGTCCGTTATCGTTGCGCTATCTATTCCCACCACAGAGCAGACGGCGTTCTGGGTATGGCTGCTGGCATTGCTGGCAGGAATGGTCAGCGGAATGGTTTGGGGAATGATCCCCGGTCTTTTCAAGGCTTTTCTTAACGTAAACGAGGTAATCGTTTGCATTATGACCAACTGGATAGCCGCAAACGTTGTAAGCTGGGTGTTCTACAACAACAAGCAGTTTATAAATACTGCGGGTGGAAAGACGGCTTATACTCTGCCCACTACGGCGAACGGCGTTTCTACACCAAAGCTGGGACTTGACAAGCTTTTCCCCGGATCCAACATCGATATCGGTATATTCGTGGCAATTCTTGTTGCTATCGGAATGTATATACTTATGAATAAGACTACGCTTGGCTATGAGCTCAAGGCCTGCGGTCACAATAAGAACGCTGCCAAATATGCGGGAATGAACGAAAAGCGCAACATCATTCTTTCAATGGCAATAGCAGGCGGTCTTGCAGCGATGGGCGCATCGCTCTATTATCTCAACGGCGGCGCGGAGCTCGCCTGGAACACCTACGGAAAGCTGCCCGACAACGGCTTTAACGGAATCCCCGTTGCCCTGCTTGCCAGCAACAATCCCCTTGGCGTAATATTCAGCTCGGTATTCCTCCGCTTCATTGATAAGGGAGGATACAACCTCGCAGGCTTTACCGCATATAACGAGTACGTTTCCGACCTCATTATTGCCGTTATAATCTACTTTGCCGGCTTCTCCAAGCTCATTCGCGACTTGCTTTCAAGACGAAAGGCAAAGAAGGCCGCCGAGGCGGTTGAACAAGCATCAACACCCACGCCTGAAGACGAAAAGAAGGAGGAAGAAAACAAATGACCTTTCTCATTCAACAGACCTTAGTTTATACGATTCCTCTTATGATAGTTGCTCTTGCGGGTGTTTTCGCAGAGCGAAGCGGTATTATCAACATAGCGCTTGACGGTATGATGATATTCGGCTCCTTTATGGGAGCGCTTGCCGTTTACTTTATGCAGATGGGCAATATGTTTGGCGGAAATACGCAGATAATGTTCATTGTTGCAATGCTTATTTCGGCGTTGTTTGGCGCGTTGTTCTCCCTGCTTTTGTCCTTCTCGGCTATAAACCTTAAAGCCGACCAGACCATCGGCGGTACGGCGCTCAACATGCTTGCTCCCGCGGTTACGCTCTTTATTGTAAAGATATTCTTCATGCAGGACAAGCTTGAAATGCCCAAGAGTCTGGGATTTGTGATTTTCAATCCCGATATGAGTGAAGTGCTCAAGCCCTTCTTTGACAAGATGTACATATCCACGTATATCGTTATTGCACTGTTTATAATTCTTTCAATATTCCTCTATAAGACCAAGCAGGGTCTTCGCCTGCGCGCTTGCGGCGAGCATCCGCAGGCTGCGGACAGCGTTGGTATCAACGTTTACAAAATGAGATACCTCGGCACTACCATTTCTGGCGCGCTTGCCGGTATGGGCGGATATATCTATATTGCCACAACCGCGGGCGGAACGACCGAGGGTACCGTTGCAGGAATGGGATTTCTGGCTCTGGCAATTATGATATTCGGAAACTGGAAGCCTGTTGGCATTGCGTTTGGCGCTCTGCTTTTCGGACTTCTCAAGTGTATCGGTGCAACCTACGCGTCACTTGATATCAATGCAGACGGAGTATATGCGCTCAAGGAGCTGGGCCTTCCCATCTACTTCTACAACCTGATTCCTTATATCGTTGTGTTGCTCGTTCTGGCGTTTACTTCCAAAAAATCGAGAGCACCCAAGGCAGAGGGTATTCCCTACGATAAGGGACAAAGATAACGAAAATAAACAATGTATAAATCTCCTTGTTTTTGCAGATACTAACAGTACAAATCTGTAAAACAAGGAGATTTTTCATATATGAAAGCAACCGGAATTGTAAGGCGGATTGACGATCTTGGCAGAGTCGTCATTCCAAAAGAAATAAGAAGAACCATGCGTATTCGCGAGGGTGATCCGCTTGAGATCTTTACCGACCGAGAGGGCGAGGTCATCTTCAAAAAATATTCGCCCATAGGCGAGCTGTCCGCCTTTGCCGCGCAGTATGCCGACACCTTGCACAAAACGTGCGAGCTTTCGGTTCTTATCTGCGACCGCGACACCGTTATCGCCTCTGCGGGTGTTCCCAAAAAGGAATATGCCGAAAAGGCGCTCTCCCCCGAGCTTGAACGCTTATGCGAGAGCCGAGCCATGTATTCCTACACGCGAAACGGCGAAAAGATACACCCTATTCATGACGGAAGCTCGCACTTCATAAGGTGTGCCGCGCCTATCGTCAGCGAGGGTGACATAGTTGGCTGCGTTGTATCGTTAGCACCCGCAGACTCCGATGCCACAGCCGAGCCTACCGAGCAAAAGCTTGTGCAGACTGCGGCAAGCTTTCTGGGCCGTCAGCTTGAGGGCTAAAATAAAAAGTACCGTTCAACGAACGGTACTTTTTATTTATTTTTTGGGCTTGAGGTCGTGCTTGCTGAAGCCCTCGCCGTTTATCTCGTGTGCCTGATTTATGGTCATAAAGGCTTCTCTATCCACCTTTGTGACTATTGCCATAAGTGCGGCGTATTGGTCCATTGTAAAGGACACCATAACCACCTTTCTCTCTTCTCCCGAGTAGCCGCCTTTTGCGCTGAATATAGTGGTCGTTCTGTCCAGCTCTTTTATAATAAGCTCGTTTATCTCCTCGTACTTTTCGGTTACGATGTGAGCAACAAATGCCTTTGTTCCTCCAACGAACACCTTGTCTATCATCATTGCCGCGATAAACGCCGAAACGATACCGAGCAGCGAAAGAACGAAATCACCGATAACGAACATTCCAAGCACAACTGCCGTTGCGTCTACAGCAAAGACGAATACCGAGCTTTTAACTCTTTTGAATATCTTACAAAGCGTAAATGCAATTACATCCACGCCGCCCGTTGAGCCTCCGCCGAGAAATGACAAGGCGCAGCCAAGACCAACGAAAACTCCGCTGAAGATCGCCGCCAAAAGAATGGCTATTTCCGAATGAACGCTGTCTTCCAGGCGGAAAAATCCGTTCATGAAATCGGTTGAGCGAATGCCTGAAAAGAACGCGGTGAAAATGGGATAAAAAATCGTAGAAATAAGGGATTTTGCGGCAAAGTCCTTTCCAAGAACGATAAAGCCTATGAAAAAGAGCGTCCAGGTTAACACCGCGATTATCATTTCCTTTGTGATAAACTCAAACGGCAACCAATTTTTTATTACTATTGAGTATCCCGAAACTCCGCCCGTTACCAGATCGAAAGGAAGCAGAAAAACCGAGGTTCCAAAAGCGAGGATCAAGGTTCCAAGCACTACCAGGGAAACATTTTTCAAGGTTCTCAAAAAATCTGATTTGTTAAATCTTATTTTCATATTCACCTCTCGATTTTTCAAAAGATTTCGACAACGGCACTTAAAATACGCGCAGCTATTTCTTCCACGTTTCCGGACGCGTCAATAATAACTATTCTTTCCCCTCTCTGACGTAGTTTTTCAAAGACGTCAAAAAAGGTTTTTCTTGTCTTTTGGAGATAGTCGTAATTTTCGTATATCTCATGCGGTACGTTTTCACGAGCGCCGATACGCTTGAGGCTGACCTCCGGCGTAAGATCAAGGAAAACGCACAGATCGGGCGTGCGGATGTCGGGGTTTTCAAGGTTGAGCTTTGATACGACGTCAAAGCCAAGCTCCGAGCCCTGATAAGCAAGCGAGGAATAATAGTAGCGGTCGGTTATAACCGTTGTTCCTTCCGAGAGCTTCTTTCCGATTCCCTCATTTTCGTCAATGTTGTGATTGACTCTGTCTTTCGCAAACATTTCCGCCATTTCCATAGGAGTTGCGGGAATGTCGCCCTTGAGCGCGCGTCTGAGAAGCTTACCCGAGGGCAAGGCGGTGGGTTCTGCGGTTACAAAGCAGTCGATCCCGCGCTCGCGGAGAGAATTGGCCAGCAGATTTATCTGCGTGGTCTTGCCCGCCCCGTCTATGCCCTCAAAAACTATAAATTTAGATGATTTAATCATGATCCTGACCTAAAATTGACCTTCTATTATTATTTTCCGCGCCAAACGGAAGGAGAAAACAGCATTATCATGGGGAATATCTCAAGTCTGCCAAACAACATATCAAGAGATAAAACAATTAAGGATGCGGGAGAATATACCGCGAAATTTGACATAGGACCAACTGCACCAAGGCCGGGACCTACGTTATTTATACAAGCGGATATTGCGGAAAAAGAGGTCTCAACGTCATGCCCGTCTATAAACGATACTGCCAGGAAGGAGGCAAAGAATATTACCGCAAAGCAGACTATGTATGCAAACACGCCGTGTATTGTATCGTCATCAACCGCGCGGCGCTCGAACATAACGCGCTTTACCCTCTTGGGATGAAGCATGTGACCTATTTCGCGCAACGCGGATTTGAATGCGATAACAAGTCTGCTTACCTTCATTCCGCCACCGGTTGAGCCCGCGCAAGCGCCGATAAACATCAATGTAAGCAGAATCGTTTTTGAAAGATTTGGCCACAGATTGAAATCTGCAGAGGCAAATCCGGTGGTTGAAATAATGGATGACACCTGGAAAAACGCGTGCATTATCGAATCACCCAATCCATGGAACGATTGGTAAATGTTAGCTGTTACTATCAGCGTTGCAGAAACAACGATGCCGGTAAAGCACAAAAGCTCCTCGCTGAACAACGCGGACGCGACCTTTCCCGTTATTATGAGAAAATAAACATTGAAATTTATGCTGAACAAGAACATAAATACGGAGATGACCCATATGCAAAAGCTATAAGAGGCGGTGCCACCAATCGTTTGCATTCCATCTGCCCAAATTGAAAATCCACCTGTACCCGCCGTTGCAAACGAGACACACAACGCCTCGTATAGATCCATTCCGCCAATCAGCAGAAAAGCCGCCTGTACGAGTGTCATGGTCGTATAGATAAGGTACATTATAGCCGAAGTTTTTTTAACCGTTGAAACTATTTTATCTACCTTTGGACCCGGCATCTCGGCACGCATAACGTACACCATGCGCGAGGAAGATGAGTCCTGTTGCGGCATAATGGCAAGCACGAATACAAGCACACCCATGCCGCCTATCCAATGTGTAAAGCTACGCCAAAAAAACACGCCACGCATTCCAACGGTTGCCGCTTCGGGCGACCAGAGCTTTTCAAAATCGGATGAGCCAAGAATGCTCGCGCCCGTTGTGGTAAAGCCGGATACCGTTTCGAAAAACGCGCTTATGAAATTGGGAATGAGTCCCGACAAAATAAATGGCAGGCATCCGAAAAGCGATACGATGATCCAGGAAAGACCAACGATAAGGAAGCCTTCCTTTGCGGTTATCGTCTTGTTTTTGGGCTTGAACATTGAGAAAATGCCGCCCAGAGCCAGCAGGATGACCATTGGTATAATGAAGGAGAACATTGTACTCGTTTCGCCGTATATCAGGGACACGATAAGTGGGAGTGCCATAAGCGCACCCTCTGCCAAAAGCAGATGTCCCACAATATACTGTATCATTTTATAATTCATACACCGCACCTCTTAAATCAAAGAAGAATGTCGCCAAGATCGCAGGTGTGCTCGTTTGTGGTCATAACGATAACGCCGTCACCAAGCTCAAGGGAGGTGTTTCCGCCGGGGTGTATTACGGTTCCCTCGCGGATGATCGCCACGATAAGAACGTTCTTTTTTATTTTGATCTCGCGCAGGGGAACGCCGACGGCATCAAAGTCCTCGGCAACGTCAAATTCTATTGCCTCTACCCTGCCATCTACCATGCGATGCAAGGATTTAATGGCACTGAGATATCCATCCTCACCTATGTTGGCAAGTCCGCGAACATAGCGCAGAACCTTAGACGAAACGAGAAGGTGGGGGGTAATATTGGAAATAACGCCCGCGTTCTTGGAAAGCTTTACAAAGCTTTCGGAGCCCGCTTTGGATATTACCTTTTCAACGTTTCTTGTCTTTGCAAACATCGAGATTATAAAGTTTGTGTGGTCGTTTGATGTCATTGCAACACAGGCATCGGTCTGATCGATTCCCTCTTCGTCAAGAAGGTCGGGGTCTGTTGCGTCGCCACAGATAATGGACGCATGCGGGAATTGCTCTGCCAGGTCCAGACAGATCTCCTTGCTGCTCTCTATTACCTTAACGTCAAAGCCGCCGTCTATAAGAGGGCGGGTAAGGTAGCGCGTTATGGCTCCTCCGCCAACGATCATAACGTCCTTTATCTGCTTTCCTATGATCCCAAGCTTTTTGAACAGGCTTGTCATATCCTTGCGGGAAGCTGCAATGGAAATAACGTCCCCCTCCGTGATAACAAAGTCACCGCCGGGAATTATAGCCTCGTCGCCTCTCCTTGCCGCGCAAACGAGTGCATCGGTGTTGTATTTGCTTTTGAAGCTTATCAGAGGCAGGTCGCAGAGCGGGTGCCCTTTGGTGATGCTTATATCAACCACCTCAACCTGTCCTTTAGCAAATTTTTCTATCTTCATAGCTGCGGGGAAACGGATAAGGCGGCTGGCCTCTCTTGCCGCTTCAAACTCGGGATTGACTATCATATCTATTCCCAGACTATTGCTCATAAATGTACTCTGCTTGAGGTATCTGGGATCTCGCACGCGGGCAATAGTATGCTTTGCTCCCAGTTGCTTTGCAATCATACAGCAAAGGATGTTGAGCTCGTCCCCTGCGGTTACGGAAATAACCACGTCTGCGTTCTCAACGTCGGCATTTTTTTGCACGTCTACCGAGGCGCCGTTTCCGCACACGCCCAATACGTCGTATTTATTTACGACCTCGTTTACTTCCTCGACGTTCTCGTCCACAACGGTAACACTATGTCCCTCGTTGCATATACAGCTTATCAGCGCATCACCGAGTGCACCGTTTCCTATAACAACAATTTTCATATTAGAACATCTCCTTACGGCAGATTTGGAAAATACTTACTTTGTACTCTTATAATTATATCACGCCGCGCGCAAAAAATCAATAGGGCACCGTTTTTTTGATGAGCGGCGCGAAAAAACAAAAAGCGCCGATGGCATTTGCTTGCCACAGGCGCCCTATTTGTTACCGACGGATTGCAGTAATTTGATATTTACCGTCAGTCCTCCACTCCCAAAAGACCGCTCAGGGAAAGCTCAAGGGCCTCCGCCAGCTCATCAAGAATGGATATGTCGGGACAGGAGACCCCCCTCTCCCATTTGGACACGGCCTGCGCCGATACGCCCACCTTTTCGGCGAGCTCTCTCTGCGTAAGGCCAATCTCGCGTCTGGCATCTGCTATGCGCATTGCCAGCTTGCTTGTGTTTATCATTGCTAACTCCTTGCGTCATAGTTTGAATGAGGCACTGCAAAAGCCTCATTCGGACTTTACGTTATCGCCGCAAAGAGCATGGACCCGGGCGTTATGCCAAGTCCAAGACCTGCTCCGAGGCGAGTTTGCAGTTTTTTTGCGCCAAGCACGAAAGATTATTATAGATCAACACAAATTTCGCCTCCTATTCCTTAAGATTTCGCAAGAGCGGCGGTCTATACCGTCAAACGATATTTACATTATAATATTTATGTAATTTTTTGTCAATAAACTGTAAGTTGAATATTGATATCTTTTTTGACTTTTTCTCTCTTGTGGGTAATATGAGCGGACAAGCTCGCATATGTTGTAGCAAAAGTGGTGAACGCTGCGCAAAAGTCATACATTTTTTGACAATTTGCCGCAGCAATTTATTGACATATATTGTCAGACATGGTATAATTTAATATAGTTTAGTCTAAAAGGAGGCGGGAAAATGGCGAAAGTATTTGCAAGACTATGCGCGGCACTGTGTGCCGTGGTGCTTTTTGGCGTTGCATTTGCCGTTTTCACTCCCGATAGCGCTCCTCTCGCCCTCCCTGCTTCGGCAGCGGAGGCTACCTATCAGATGACGGATGAGTATATGGCAGGGCGCTTTTATAAGAACTTTACCGCTGTTGAACGCACGGGGGACGAGCGCAAGGACGTTATAGCAATAGCCCTATCCCAGCTCGGATACCACGAGGGCAACTCGGATGCCGACTTTGGTGGAGATAGCACAGACGGAGTTCGCGATTTCGTTGAATATAACGTTTTGGCAGGAAAATTTGACAACGGTCAGGGCAACGGAGTAAGCTACGGCTATTATTGGTGCGCATCCTTTGTCAATTGGTGCTTAAGACAGGCGGGCGTATCGCCCGAAGCATCTGCGGGAGCCGAGATAAGCTGCCAGCGTTGGATAGCCGCTTGCTCTGACGAGGGCATATTTAAGGCGCGCGGCTCCTATATCCCCGGCGCGGGAGATATGATATTTTTCCGCGATAAAGGAAGCTCGGTATCGTCCACTCACATAGGACTTGTTCTTTACGTCAGCGGCGGACGTGTACACACCGTTGAGGGCAACACCTCCTTTACCAACGATTATTCCAGCGACGGAGAATACGTTGCGGTCAAGTCCTATCCGCTTGACAGCGACTACATAGTTGGATACGGATGTCCCGAGTATAACGAGGAGAGCTCTTATCTGCGCGTTGACTATTCGGGTGCCGTTAAGACGCAGGGACAGTATATTCCCCACGGCAGAGTTACCCTGTTTTCAAACAAGGAGCTTACCGAGGTGGTGGGCGAGATAGATGCCTTTACGCTTTTTGATGCCACCGAGATAGGCGATGGGTATATTGCAGTTACCGCATCGGTTGCGGGAGCATCGACGGGTGGCTTCATCTCCCCCGAATCCGACGTTGTTCAGGTCACGGGCAACGAGGAGCTCTACAAAATAGAGTACATTGACGACGAGGGCAACACGCTGTTCAATTTTCAATACAGACAAAAGGATCAGAAAAAGAGGGCGTATGCAAACGCGCCCACGCGCGAAGAATGCGGCTTTGTGGGCTGGGCCTACAAGGACAATATAATAAGCGCGGGCGGCGAGCTGCCGCAGGTCAACGAGGATATCACCCTTGTGGCGAAATTTGACTCAAACTTTTATCTCGTTTCCTTCCAGAATACCGACAAAAAGCTGATATCTCAATCCTTTGGCTATTACGGCTCGCCCGTAAATATCCCCGATGCTCCCCAAGCGCCCGAGGGCTACGTTTTCGTGGGCTGGGACAAAGAGGTGAGCGACGTTATTACGGGCAATGCCACCTACACCGCCGTTTTTGTGACACAGGAGGAGTATGACTCTATGCTCTCGGAGAGCGAGAGCGCAACGGAAACGGAGAGCTCCACACAAAGCACGGGCGCAGACACGGGCTGCGGGGCAAGCCTTGCTTGCTTCCCCGCCCTTTTAGCCGTTACCGCCCTCGCGGCAGTAGCTTCATTCGGCAAAAAAGAAAATAAATAAAAACGCCAGCTAAAGCAGTTGGCGTTTTTTCTTTGCCCTTTCGGCTTCAAATGCCGCTTTCGTATATTTTGAGCTGATAAAGAATGTTTTCGGCGCGGTGTGCGTCTATAGCCGAATATCTGCCCGCCTCGCCTATCTCCAAGAGGTTGCCTACGTGAGAATACCCAAGCAGCTTTGGCGGCAGGTGAGTTACCGCGTCGTCAAGGTTTCGCACGACGGTAAAGCCTTGCCAACGCTGTGCAAGAGAGCGCGTAGGCGCGCCCCAGAACACGCGCGGCGCACCAAAGCCGTAGCCCGTGACGTTGTGGCGCAGGTCGGGGCGGTTGAACCACACGTATTCGTGACAAAGCATGGCGAGAGCGCCGCCGTGCGAATATCCCACGACGGTGAGCTTTTTGACCGTGGGGTCAAGCAAAGCGCCCGATATATAAGGCTCTGTCGTTTTCCACAACTCAAGAAAGCCTCTGTGAGCAAACCAAGCCGTCCTTGCTCCGCGCTTGTATGCGCGCGCGGGAAAATCGAGATTTACGCGCCAATCCTCCTCGCCGTTTGAGCCCTCAAAAAATACGTTGAGCGCGTCACCCTCGCGCACGAGCGCATAATTTGCCGCGCCGTCAATGCTCGGATAAGAAAGGGTCACGCAACGAAAAAACAGGTCATACAGGGACATAGCACACCTCCCTTTTTCCATAGGATATTCAAAACGGCAACGGGGCGTGAAAAACAGAGGGCGCGGAGCGCCTTTTCTTTATTGACAAAATCCCGATTAAATGTTAAAATAAAGGGGTGCTGTGCAAATATTTCGAAAAAGTCAGCAAATGAAAGGAGGGCGCGCATGATAGCAGTAACAGTTAGTGACCTTACGTTGAGATTTGGCGTTACGACCGTGCTTGACGGCGTGTCATTCTCGCTTGACGAGGGAGATAAGCTGGGCATAATCGGCTCAAACGGAAGCGGAAAGACCTCGCTTTTAAAGCTGATAACAGGCGAATACGATGCCACCGAGGGCGAGGTGCACATATCAAAGGGCAAGACGGTTGGCATGCTGTCGCAGTACGGCGCGTTTGACGAGTCGGACGGCGCGGGCTCAACTGCGCTTGAGCACATGATAGCCGCATTCCCCGAGCTTGTTGCGATGGAGCAAAGGCTTGAATTTTTGCAGTGCGCGTTATCGGACGTTGACGACCCAAGACACCAGGTTTATACAAAGGAATATTCCGAATTAAATTCAAAATTTATCACAGAGGGCGGACTTGAATTCCGCTCGCGCTCGCGCTCCATTCTCTCAAAGCTTGGCTTTGACGACGACGCTATTCAAAAGGACGTAAGTCTTTTGTCGGGAGGACAAAGAACACGTCTTGCGCTTGCGGTTGAGCTTGCGCGCGAGCCCGACATACTTATGCTGGACGAGCCCACAAACCACCTTGACATAGAAACGCTCGGCTGGCTTGAAAATTACCTTGTCCAATACAAAAAGTGCGTAATGATAATCTCGCACGACCGCTATTTCCTTGACCGCGTGACCAACAAAACGCTTGCCATAGAGCATCACAGGGCAAAGCTCTATAACGGCAATTACACGCGCAGCATGGAGCAGCGCCGAATTGACCGCGAGATATACGAGAAGCATTACCGCGAGCAGCAAAAGGAGATAGCGCATCACGAGGCGTATATCGCCCAGCAAAAGCGCTGGAACAGAGAGCGCAATATCATTGCCGCAGAGTCGAGGCAAAAGCTGCTTGACAAAATGGAAAAGCTGGACGCGCCCGAGAGCGAGGAGCGCGCCATAAGACTTAAATTCACGTCCGCGATAGCCAGCGGAAACGACGTAATGACGGTAAAGGGACTTTCAATGTCCTTTGGACCAAAGAGACTTTTTGAAAATTTGAATTTCTTGGTAAAGCGACGTGACCGCCTTTTCATAGTCGGTCCAAACGGCTGCGGAAAATCCACGCTCATAAAGCTTATGATGCAAAGGCTTGCCGCCACACAAGGCAAGATAGAGCTGGGCTACAACGTTGAGATAGGCTATTACGACCAGGAAAACCAAAATCTTGACCCGCAAAAGACGGTGCTGGACGAGCTTTGGGACGCATATCCCACCCTGCCCCTGCAAAAGATCCGCTCCACGCTTGCGTGGTTCAAATTCTTTGGCGACGACGTATACAAGCAGGTCAGCGTGCTTTCAGGCGGCGAGCGAGCAAGACTGACGCTATCAAAGTTCATTCTCTCGCATATGAATCTGCTTATTTTGGACGAGCCCACAAACCATCTTGACATAGACTCAAAGGAGGCGCTTGAAGCGGCACTTGAAGCCTTTGACGGCACGATAATTGCCGTTTCGCACGACCGTTATTTTATTGAAAAGCTGGCAACGCGCATTATCCGTCTTAAGCCCGAGGGTTACGTGGACGGCGATATGTTTGACTACGCCGTGGTAAAAGAGGGCCGCGCCTACACCGAGTTTTGCGAATTTGTATCGGACAGACAGGCTCGTCTGTCTGCCGCAGGCGGCGGAGCAGCCGCCAAGGCAGCTGCGTCTGCGGCAAGCACCGCATCCAAGGAGCAATATCTCAAAGCCAAAGAGGCGCTTGCCGCCTCGCGTAAGAGCGCGCGCCGCCTTGAACGCTTGCAGGAGGAGATGAAACGGCTTGAAGCCGAGCTTGACGAGGTTTGCGAACTTATGAACGGAGAGGCGGCAACCGACTACAAGCGCGTAGCTGAGCTTGACGAGCGCAAAAATCAGATCGAAGAGCGCCTGATGGAGATATATGAGGAGCTCGAGCAATAAAAGCAAAACGGACTTGACACGTATCAAGTCCGTTGTTTTTATTTCATTGAGAGAAAAAATTCATCCATAAACCGCGCCTTATCAACGTCGTATGCAACGGTGTGCGAGGGCACGCGATCCTCGCCCTTGTAGGCGGGATTCATCCACGCCTTGCCGTATTCGGTGACGTTTAAGGTAAGTCCGCGCCCTAAGCCCTCCGTCAAGGTGACTATCTCCTGTTTCTTTGTCTGACAGACGGTGGGGCAGACGGCGTAATATATGGCAAGCGGGTCATGGAGCGCGGGCAGGCGGTTTGGCGTTGCCTCTTTCCAAAGGCGGCAAAGCTTTGACACCTCGCGAGCCGCCTCGTTGCCGTCAAGCCGACAAAGCTCGTCGAATTGCTCGGGGTCAAGCGGCAGCTTGTGCGTTACGTCGGCACCGATACACTCGAGATTGTCTAGTGACTTGAACATAACGTCTGCTGCTTTAACGTCACAGGAAACGTTCCAGTCTGCATATTGCTTGAAGAAAGCGCCGCCCATAATGACTACCTTGTTGACCTTTGAAAGCGCCGAGGGATCTTTTTCTATGACCTTGGCAATATTGGTAAAAGGGCCTATTGCGACAACGGTCAGATCCTTGCCCCATTTTTTGCATTGCTCGATTATAAAGTCTGTGGCGTTGTTGCCGTCGGGCGCGTATTGCACGCGCTCAAGCTCGCTTGTGTAGTGGCAGGTGTGGCCGTATTTCCTATCGGCCTCGGCCATAGGAGTTCCGCATCCCGCGTAAACGGGAACGCTTTCATATCCGTTGCCGTAAAGAGCAATCAGCCTTTTTGCTATCCTTGCGCGCTCGTCGGTATTCTGAAAAACCGTGGTTATTCCAACGATATCAAGACCTTGCCGCATAGCAAAATAAAGTGCTAGAGCATCGTCTATTTCGTCACCGATGTCGGTGTCTATAAGTAATTTTGTCTTTTTCATATTTCCACCTTATTTCATAAAAATAACGCTGAGCATCGTGCCGCGCACTCCGCCCGAATATCTGTGCGAAAAATATTTTTCGGGATTGCAGCAGGTGCATTCATCTAATATCTGCACGTTTTGAGGTAAAAGACCGCATTCTATGAGCAACGCGCGATTAAGTCCCGCGATGTCGCATTGATATTTTCCATGCCCGTTTGGCACGACAAACCGATCAGCAAGCCCCGCGCCAACACCCGAGCGAGCCGCTAAGACCACGTCCTCGCTCACCTCATAGCAGCACTTATGTATGCATGGACCTATGCAGGCCAGGATCTGACTTTTATCAACTCCCGATATTTTTGAAAGGCGGTCTGCGCATTTTGCGGCGATCTTGCCAACAGTTCCGCGCCAGCCCGCGTGAGCCGCGCCGATGGCAATCGCCTGCCCGTCCCGAACGGCTTCAAACAGAATAGGGGCGCAGTCCGCCGTTTTGATACCAAGAGTCACGCCGCGCTCGAGCGTTACGTATCCGTCACCCTCAGCAATGTTTTCGCGCAAAAAGTAGCCATCTCCACGGTTTTCTTTTGTAACGGTGAAGACCTTGTCGGAGTGTATCTGCGGCAGCGAAACAACGCTTTTTGGGTCAAATCCCACCGCGCCGGCAAAAAGGCTTAGATTTTCTAATACCGTTTCGTCATCATCTCCGCGACCAAACGCGAGATTTAACGATTTTGTATGATCCAGCCCGCTAACTCCGCCGCGGCGAGTCGAAAAAGCATGCGGAGAGCTTAAAACATCACTTTTTATAAACATTTTTCTCTCCTTTGTAAAGTTTATTTTTCAAGTCCGCCGCCTTTTATATACTCGGCCAGAAGATCGCGCGCAAATACGGATTCCTCATATCTCGCGACCTCGGTAAGCCTATTGGGCGCGTAACCCGACGAATAAGAATCTACTATTATGTAATACGTTTTGCCATCCTCAATTGTGGATGCAAAGCCTGCATCGTATGCGCAGAAATAGTTTGAGTTGCTTGCGTTTATGAAGCGGCGCTTGAGGTCGCTTCCCTTTATGGAGCAAAGAACGAGGTTGTTGTCAAATGGGAAAATGGATTGAAGAGTTGAATAAACCACCTCTCCTGCCTCGAGGTCATAAGGGTCGCGAACGGACAAAAATCCGCCACCCAACACAATGTCATACTCGTCACCCCAGAGCTCTCTGCCCTTTTTAAGATAAAGCTCTGCCACGAGCTCGCGCAGATAGTTGCTGGAGCGGTATCGCGCGTTTGTGCCGAGTACGGCGTGGCCGGGGGCTATTTCATCCTTGTACTTTTGGAGCAGAGTATCAACGACTGCGTCGTCATCAAGCTTTTCATAAAGCACTGAGGAAATGAACTCCGCCTCGTTAACGCGAGAGTCAAGAGTGACGAAGTTTATGGAAAACTCAACGTGTGAAAGACCTGCGCCGTAACCGCCGCCCTGCAAGTGATAAACTCCGTATTCATCGCGGAGCGTGTAGCTTTTATGCGAATGTCCCTCGAACACCACGTCAACGTAGCCTTCTCGCGAAAGCTCAACGTCATAGTATGCGCGAAGCTGTCCGTCACTAATATATCCCGAGCCGCTCTTTGAAGAGCCGTAACCGTCGTGCAAGGAGTATATAATCAGGTCTGCTCCCTGCGCGCGAAGTCGGACGGATTCCTGTTTTACAAGATCGCAAAGCTCGCTACCCGTCTTAAAATATACGTCCTCGACCTTATCGGGCGCGATAGAAGAATAAACGTCACCGATAGCTCCTATTATTGCCACTTGGATTTCGCCGAGATCGATCATAATCGAGGGCTCACAATAGTCAACGCGCGCGTCTGTTTGAACGTCAAAAACGTTTATGGCGAGTAGCGGAAAGTCGGCAAGCCCGGCATTCTGCTCAATGGCCGCTTCACCCCAATCATACTCGTGGTTGCCAAGCGTCATGGAAACAACGCCCATTTCGTTCATCCATTCGGTTATGATATTGCCGTGCGTCAGATTGGACTCCGAGCTTCCCTGCCACATGTCGCCCGAAGCGAGAATAATGGCGTTTTCGTCGTTTTTGCCCGCCGCCTTAAGATAGGTGGTCATCTCGTCAACTCCGCAGGAAGAATCCGAATCCGCAAACTTTCCGTGCAGGTCGTTTATGGCGTAAAAGTCAACGGTGACTATAACGCTCACGTTGCACAGATCGCAGAAATCGTTGGCATCATCGTCTACGTGCCCCGTGCAAACGGGGTCGGTAGTGATCTCGGGCTGCTCGCCGTTGCATCCCGCGCAAAGCACGGTACACAGTATAAGTATTAAAGCCAAGAGCTTTTTCATAGAATTCCGTTCCTTACATTTCAAGATATACTAATTATATCATAAACGAAAGGAAACCGCAACTGTTTTATTGTGAAAACGCGTGCAAAAAAGCCACCCAACCGGGTGGCTTTCGCCCACGGAGAAGGAGAGATCGTCGCACAAAGCCACAAGGGCTTTGTTTGCACTGTTGCAACTAAGGGTTTCGCCCGCCCTCGTCCTACGGAACTCGGTTGACAAAACCCAAGTTGCTGCCACTCGAAAAACCTCCCTCCTCCTCGCACTGCGAGCGGTCGGCTTTTCTCCCTCTCTCACCGCCGCGGTTCTCATTTGTTCGAATCTCTCTCCGCCAACGAAAAAAGCCACCCGTTTGGGTGGCTCTCATTTGGCGGAGAAGGAGAGATTCGAACTCTCGAACCGCTTTTGACGGTTACACGATTTCCAATCGTGCGCGCTCGACCAGCTACGCGACTTCTCCACGCTGTTCGGCTTTTTTGCCGCTATTTCGTTGCGACTTATGTATGATACCATAAATCCAAATTTTTGTCAAGCCTTTTTTGAAAAATTTTTAACCTTATATTTACACATCAAAAAATATTGACAACGTTCGACAAAAGGTTTATAATAAATAAGTAATCTTCCGACCTTTCGGATAATTAAATCAAAGGAGATAAAAATGAAAAACTTTTTCCCTGAATTCAAAAAGTTTATCACCCGCGGAAACGTGGTTGATATGTCAGTCGGTGTTATCGTTGGCGGCGCGTTCACTGCGATCGTCAACGGAATGGGTAACTTTATCTTAAAGCCCGTTGTAAACTGGATCTTGGCGCTTGTCTTTGGTGCCAACTCCCTTTCCGAGATATTTACCTTCCTCAAGACCTCTTACAAGGACGTGCTTGACGAGGCAGGTAACGTTATCGGTACCGAGATAGATCTTGCGCAGTCCATCTACATAGACTGGGGAGCATTTATCAACGCCGTTCTCAATTTCTTTATCACGGCATTCGTTCTCTTTACCATAGTTAAGATACTCAACAAGCTCCGTGAGGGTCGCGGAGAGCTTGAAAAGGGTAAGCTTACCCGCGAGCAGAGAAAAGAGCTCAAGGCTAACGGCATAAAGGCACATGACAAAGACGCCGCTAAGGCTTACTTTGATAAGAAGAAGGCCGACGAGGCAGCGGCGGCAGCGGCGGCTGCTGAGGCCGCGGCAGAGGCTGCAAGACTTGAGCGCGAGGCAAATCCCACAACCGAGGATCTTCTTAAGCTCATCCTCGCCGAGCTCAAGAACAAATAATCAAATTTTAGAGAGAATCGCGCATCGGACGTCGCTTTTTGGCGTCCGATGCATTTTATTGAATGAATGAATAAATATTTATCGTTGAATGAATATTTATGAATTATGCATTTTTGTACAAAAAGCACAACATGCGGCATAAAATGCGCCAAACCCCTTGATTTATATGCACGAACTTGCAGTTTTTTGTGAAAATGTATTGACACCACAGCGCAACAGTGGTACAATGAATGCACGATAAAAACAATATTTATTCATTTTGGAGGCATAAAAATGAAAAAGATAGTTGCAATAGCACTTTCGCTTATAATGATTCTTGGCGCGGTCTGCTCGCTTGCTTCTTGCAATGCGGCAAACGTAGAGCTTGTGGCGGTTGACGCGGTTGACCTTTTGCAAGAGGATTTTGGAATTGCCGTTAAAAAAGGCAACACTGCGCTGCTAAATATGATAAACGAGGTTGTTGACGCCTGGGTTGCAGACGGCACAATGGCAAAATACCTCGACTACTACTCCGCTTTGGCAAACGGCGAGGCCCCCGAAGCCAACGGCCTTAAGACCAGCTGGGATTTCGGCAATGCAACCGAGGTGCTTACGGTATACACCGAGAGCGGATTTGCTCCCTTTGAATTTGTTGTAAACGGCGAGGTCGTTGGCGTTGATATCGCCATTATGAACGAGGTTGCCGCAAAGAACAATATGAAGGTTGAGATCAAGGACGTTATTTTTGATACGATCACGACCTGTGTTAAGGGACACAACGGCAATGCGGTTGGTGCCGCGGGACTTACTATCAACGACGAGCGCAAGGAGGAAGTTGATTTTTCCAACATCTATTATAGTTCAACGCTTGTGGTTGTTTCCTCAAAGGACAAGAGCATAAGCTCGGTTAGGGACTTGTCAGGACTTGTTGTTGGTGTTCAGGAGGGCACGAGTGGCGACCTTATCATAAGCGCGGCAAAGACCGCGGAGGGATACTCCTACGTTGACTACGACGCCGACGGCAACGAGATCACCAAGAAGGTTACCGTTGACGCGGCGACCGAGGTAAAGCAATACAAGCAGTATTCGCTGGCACTGGCAGACCTCAAGGCCGGCCGTATTGACGCTATCCTTATGGATAAGCTCCCCGCGCAGACAATGCTTGCGGCATCCGGAAATTAATAAGTAATTCGCGAGAGGGCGCACACCGCGCCCCCTTGCCTTTGTGTTTAGGAGAAAAAATGGAGATACAACAGTTTTTTGTTTCGCTTTGGACAAGATTTGACAAAGCGTTTTTGGTTGAGGACCGCTGGAAGCTTTATCTTGAGGGCCTCGGAAACACTATTCTTATTGCCTTTATGGCAACAGTCATCGGCGTAATACTCGGCGTTGTCTTCGCCGTTATCAATTACGTAAACAAAAAAACGGGCAAGCTGAAGCCCCTGTCCGTTATTTCAAATATATACATAACCGTTATTCGCGGAACTCCCGTGGTGCTGCAGCTTATGATAATGTATTTTATCGTGCTGGTGTCCTGGAACTTCAAGGTAACTGTTGGCGAGGTAGAGCTTTTTGACAGCAGCTTGCTCATAGGCGCCATAACCTTTGGCCTTAACTCCGCCGCATACGTTGCAGAGATAGCGCGCGCAGGCTTTGAGGCAGTTGACGACGGTCAGCGCGAGGCGGGCCGCTCGCTCGGTCTTTCCACGGCGCAGACAATGTGGTACATTATTATTCCGCAGGCGATGAGAAACAGCCTGCCCCCGCTTTTTAACGAGTTTATCACGCTTGTAAAGGAAACGGCGATAGTCGGATACCTCGGCGTTTACGACCTTGGCAAGATCCCGGGCCTTATTCAGTCCCGTACTTTTGACTATCTGTTCCCTCTCGTTATTGCGGCGGCTATGTATCTTGTGGTGGTTATGATACTGACAAAGATATTGCACGTACTTGAGAAAAAAATGGCAAAGAGCGACAGAGGAGGTAAGCTATGAGCGAACAAGTAAATAATTCGGCGCAGCCGCTTATCTCGGTGCGCAACATGACCAAGAGCTTTGACGATCTTTTGGTTCTTGACAACGTTTCAACCGATATTTACGCAGGCGAGAAGGTGGTTATCATCGGTCCCTCGGGTGGGGGAAAAAGCACGTTTTTGCGCTGCCTTAACTGCCTTGAGGATCCAAATGCGGGACAGGTGATATTTGACGGCGTTGATATCGCGGACGTGCGAGTAAACATAAACCTGCACCGTCAGAATATGGGAATGGTGTTCCAGCAGTTCAATCTTTTCAACAATCTAACCGTTCTTGAAAACGTTATGCTGGCCCCCGAAAAAATACGTTGGAAAAAGGTAAAAGCCGAGGGTAAGACAAAGGCGCAGTTTCGCGAGCAAGTAAAAAGTAATGCGATGGCATTGCTTGAGCGAGTTGGCCTTGCCGACAAGGCAGATGCCTATCCCTCCACCCTTTCGGGCGGACAAAAGCAGCGAATCGCCATAGTTCGCGCCCTTGCGATGAATCCAAAGGTAATGCTTTTTGACGAGCCGACGAGCGCGCTTGATCCCGAAATGGTTGGTGAGGTGCTTTCCGTTATGAAGGAGCTTGCAGATGACGGAATGACCATGGTTTGCGTAACGCACGAGATGGGCTTTGCCCGCGAGGTTGCGGATCGCGTATTGTTTATCGCGGACGGCAAGATCCTTGAGGACGGCACCCCCGCCGAGATGTTCGACAACCCCAAGCACCCAAGACTTAAGCAGTTTCTTGGAAGCATTCTTTAATTTGATAGTGAAATAAAAATCCCCCGACGGTCTTCCGTCGGGGGTGTTTTTATTCTTTGTATAACGTATATGTTTGAGAATTCTTAAAGCAATATACTTTAATATAGTCGTCACCTATTTCCGATACTCTAAAGGCATTGAATGAATTGCTTTCGTCACCTATTTCTTCGTAGCCGATTATGCGACCCTCGATATTGTAATAATAACTTTTACTATACACTTTATTGTTCGGCAGGTTGGTTCTGAAAGATAGGCTGTTGTCCTCGTTTTCAACTATGTCAAACCAGTATTCTCCGTCTGAGGTCGACCAGTTACCAACTAGCACAAAAAACATCCAACTTCTTGAATTTCCGGCATCATTTTTACCCATTAGTTCATCATTTGCTAAGCCGATTAGATCCCATTTGGGATAATTCTCGGCATTGTTAATTAGGTTTAGATATGCTCGCCGTACCTGCGCATAATCAATATAGTATTTTTCCGCCTCTTCGGGTAAAACATATTTTAAGAAATCATTTACAACAGCGGTGCTTAGCACTTGATACTGTGCTTTTATATACGTATACTCTTCTCTAAGATTTGCAACATCTTTGTATTCCGTGGGAAGAGAATCCAGCTTTTCTTTAATTGACGACAATGAGTCATCTTTGGTCATATCAAGCATTTCTTCGCACATTGCTTCATATGTTGTCAAACAGTAAACTTCATCAATCTGCTCACAGACTGAACATTTTCCGTTTACGTAGTTATGGCCAAGTGCCTCGCCGCCGGTTTCCGCACAAATCGAGCAGATTTTGGGCGTTGTACATGTAGCGGCCACCCAAGTATGACCGAGCGCCTTCCCTTTTGTTTCTGCACAAGCGGAGCAAGTTTCTGGTGTTGTGCATGTAGCGGCTACCCATGCATGACCAAGTGCCTGGCCTTCGGTTTCTGCGCAAACAGAACAGGTCTTGGGCATAGTGCAAGTAGCATCCAGCCATATGTGATCTTGAGGCTCCCCCTCGGTTTCTGCACAAGTGGAGCAGGTCTTAGGTGCCGTGCAGGTTGCGTCAATCCACGTGTGGCCGAGTGCTTCACCTTCGGTTTCTGCACAAGTGGAGCAGGTTTTAGGTGCTATGCAGGTTGCGTCAATCCACGTGTGACCGAGTGCTTCACCCTCGGTTTCTGCACAAGTGGAGCAGGTCTTAGGTGCCGTGCAGGTTGCATCAATCCAAACATGGCCGAGTGCTTCGCCTTCGGTTTCTGCACAAGTGGAGCAGGTTTTAGGTGCCGTGCAGGCTGCATCAATCCACGTGTGGCCGAGCGCTTCACCCTCGGTTTCTGCACAAGTGGAGCAGGTCTTAGGTGCTGTACAAGTGGCATCGACCCACTTGTGATCACACAGATCTGTGATGCTCAATGAATCACAAGAACTGAGCGCCAATGCGGACAGCATTACTGCAAATAGAATAATAATTGTTTTAACGTACTTTTTCACTCTGAAGTCCTCCTTATGGTTAGCAATAAAAAAGTGCGGCGACCGAAGTCACCGCACAAAAACGCAAACTCCAAGTCGTCGCCAAACAAACCTTATATAGCTTATGGGTATACCTAACCAAAAGGCTTTGATATATAATAAACCACATGCGGAATTTGCATTTTATCAAATTCTTAAATGATTTATTATACGTCTGAAAAATGGTATAGTATGCCCAAAAGGAGTATATTCGCTAAAAAGCAAAATACACCCATCAAGCTACAATATTCGGTTTGTTTGGCAATTTGATTTTAACACATATTTTGCGCTATGTCAATAGTTGGAGAAATTTTTGTGGACGTATCGAAACAAAAGGCTCCCCGAAGGGAGCCTTAAAATTTGTGTTTTTATCCTATTTTCAGCTCTGCGAGCTTTTTGTCAAGTATTGCGATCTCCTCTGCGGTCAGCTTCCAATCAAAGGTTGCGCAGTTTTCATTTGCTTCTGCAACGTTGCGGACGCCGCAAAGCGCTGTTCCCACGAAGTCCTTTTGTGTTGCCCAGTTGAGCGCGATCTGAGCGAGCGGCTTGCCGTTTCCGGCGGAAATTGCATCCATAGTCTTTAAGAGCTCCTGGCACTTTGAGAACTTGGGCTCCTTGTAGAAGTCATAGAAGGTAAAGCGGAAATCAAGCGGATCCCAATTAGGCATCTCGCGGATAGCACCCGTAAGAATTCCCGAGCCCAGGCTTCCGTATGACAGGGTGTTGATGCCCTTTTCATAGCACCATTCCATAAGTTCTCTCTCGCTCTGGTTTACCATGGAGAACGGGGGCTGGAAAACGTCTATCATGGTTGTCTTTAAGCACTCCTCGATAAGAGGCTTATCAAAGTTGGAAACGCCGATAAAGCGTATCTTCCCCTGCTTTTTAAGCTCCAGCATAGCGTCCATAGTTTCTGCTATGGGAGTGTTAGCATCAGGCCAATGAACGAAATAGAAATCGATGTAGTCAACGTCGAGGCGGCGCAAGGAATCCTCGCACTCCTTAAAGCAAGCCTCGCGGGAGCTGTCACGCGGGATAACACCTGCCTTGTCCATTCCGTCACCGATGCCGAACTTTGTGGAGATGAACACCTTTTCGCGATATCCGCCCTTGAGCGCTCTGCCAACGATCTGTTCAGAGCAGCCGCAGTTGTAAGCAGGGGCCGTGTCTATGAGGTTTACGCCGTTGTCTATCATAGCGTGAATTGCGGCAATGGAATCCTTTTCATTTACCTCGCCGTATCTTGCTCCGCCGATAGCCCAGGTTCCTGTTGCGAGCTCCGATACTTCAACGCCCGCATTTTTGAATTTTTTGTAACGCATAGCCAAATCTCCTTTGCTTTTTTGTTACTTTAATTTTACCATTTTTGGAGCCCTGTGTCAATTAGCCGCGTATCTACTTAAAAGCGAGTTGCGGGCAACAAAGCCTTTACACGTCACCCGCAACTGAACTATTACTCTATTCCCAATACCTTGTATCCCGCTGATTCAACGGTTGATTTGAGCGTTTCGGCGGAAACTCCGCTGTGTGTAACGATCGCCTTACCGCTCTCGTGGCTTACCTCGGCGAGAGTAACGCCCGCAAGCTCCTCAAGTGCCTTTTTTACTCTGCCCGAGCAATGAGGGCACATCATTCCCTCGATTTTAAGAGTTGTTTTCATGTTTTTTATCTCCTTTTTATTGGTTTTTTTAGATTTGCGCCGCTTTAGTGGCTTGTCAAGATCGGCAAAATTCAGCCTTAGGGCGTTGATCACCACGCAGAAGCTGGAAAGCGACATTGCAAGCGCGCCGAACATCGGGTCGAGCTGCCAGCCAAAGAGAGGTATCCATACACCTGCCGCCAGCGGTATTCCGATGACGTTGTAGCAAAACGCCCAGAACAGATTCTCGTGTACGTTCGTCAGCGTTCTGCGCGAAAGTCTTATGGCTCTTACAAGATCACATAGGCCGTTGTTCACAAGAACCACGTCCGCCGCCTCAATGGCAACGTCGCGCCCTGCACCAACCGCAATGCCCACGTCGGCAGTTGCCAATGCGGGCGCGTCATTTATTCCGTCCCCCACCATTATTACTCTGCCCTCTGTGCGAAGCTGTGCTATTCTGTCAGCCTTCCCCTCCGGCAAGACCTCGGAGATGACCTCGTCGATACCTGCTGCATCGGCTATGGCTCGCGCCGTATTTTTGTTATCGCCCGTCAGCATGACAACGCGCAAGCCCATATCGCGCAGCTGTCCGATCGCTTTGGTGCTATCGTCCTTTATAACGTCGGCAACCGCGATTATACCCAAAAGCTTGCCTTCAAGGCAGAACAGCATAGGTGTTTTGCCGCTGAGCGAAAGATTGCGGATCTTGTCCTCCGCCTCTGCGGAAACAGAGCATGCTTGGCGGATAAATCCGGCGTTTCCGCCCAAAAACTCGCGGCCCTCATACGTAGCGCGCACGCCCCTGCCCGAAATTGCCTCAAAGGAGGATATTTCAAGCTCGCAGGCGCCCTGCTCTTTACCGTATGCCACGATTGCCGCTGCCAAGGGATGCTCGCTCTTTTTTTCTATGGAATACGCCAGAGATAAGAGCTCTTCCCTATCCGTTTCGTACGGTATTACGTCCGTTACGTGCATCTCGCCCTTTGTAACCGTTCCTGTTTTATCAAGCGCCACGATATCGCATCTGCCTGCCATTTCAAGCGATGCGGCGCTCTTAAAGAGAATTCCGCGTCTTGCGCCAACGCCGCTTGCTACCATTATTGCAACGGGTGTTGCCAAGCCAAGAGCGCAGGGACAGCTGATCACAAGTACCGAAACGGCACGAGCCAGCCAAAAGCCAACGTCCTCTCCTGCAAGCGCCCATACTATCGCCGTTACGGCGGCTATTGCCAGCACCGCGGGGACGAATACGCCCGAAACCTTGTCCGCAACCTTTGCAATGGGGGCTTTGGAAGCCGTTGCATCGCTTACTATTTTAATTATGCGCGAGAGTGCCGTATCTCCGCCAACGCTTGTTGCGCGACAGACGAGATGTCCCGACAGATTGACTGTTCCCGCGCTTACTCCGTCATTCCTTTGCTTGTCAACGGGCAGACTTTCGCCCGTCAGCGCCGATTCGTCCACGCTGGAGGTGCCTTCAAGAACTATTCCGTCCACGGCAAAGCTCTCGCCCGGACGCACAACGAACACGTCGTTCACCTTTACTGCTTGCGCCGCAACGGTCATTTCCTTGCCGTCAACCAGCAGAGTTGCCGTTTTGGGCGACAGGTCCATAAGAGCGCGCAGGGATTTGGTCGTCTTGCCCTTGGAATATGCCTCAAGTGTTTTTCCAACTGTTATAAGCGCCAATATCATCGCCGCCGATTCAAAATACAGCTCGTGCAGATAGTGGGCGGCGTGCGCCGCGTTTCCGCTTGCCGCCGCAACCGCCATAAGCACCAATATCACCGCGCTATATATAAATGAAGCAAATGATCCCAGCGCCACCAGCGTATCCATATTTGGCGCGCGATGTATAAGCCCTTTTGCGCCGTTTATAAAGAACTTGCGGTTGATGATCATAACTGCAAGCGCCAGAATCATTTGAAAAATGCCGACGATTATCGGATTTTCTACTAAAAAGGCAGGCAGCGGAAAGCCCCACATAACGTATCCCATTGAAAGATACATAAGTGTTAAAAGAAAGCCTACAGACCAGCAGAGCCTTTTTACTAAGCGAGGAGTTTCCTCATCTGCGAGTGCATCGCTCTTTGAAGGTGAATCGGTTTGCAGCTCACAGCCGTATCCCGCCGCCTCAACCGCTGCTATTATCTTTTCGTCACTCGCACTGCCCTCAACCGCCATAGAGTTTGTCAGGAGATTGACCGAGCATTCGTCAACGCCCCCGAGCGCCGATACTGCTTTTTCCACTCGTGCCGAACAAGCCGCACAGCTCATACCCGTTACGTTAAAATTCCTTTTATTCACGTTTGCCCCCATTACTTGATAAGCTTGCCAAGCAGCAAGATGAGCTCGCCGGTCTTTTCTGTGTTGCCCTCTTTTATATCGTTTGTAACGCAGGTGTTTATATGCGCGGCGAGAAGCTCACGGTTAAAGCTTGCAAGCGCGGCACTGACGGCGGCAACCTGGGTTATTATATCTGCGCAATAAATGTTACGCTCCACCATTCCTTTGATTCCGCGTATCTGACCCTCAATGCGATTCAGTCTGTTTAACAGCAGCTTTTGCTCCTCGGCGGAGCGCTCCGTTGTTTTTTCACAGCAACAGTCCATAGTTGTTCTCCTTTTTCTTCTTTTACTTAATTATATACCCCAGAGGGGTATTTGTCAAGTGAAAAAAAGACCGATTTTCAAATCGGTCTTTTCTTGTATCGGTCTGCGCTCTTATCAATAAGAGCTTATAGGGATGTTTTCGTCATCGTGGCCCTTTTCAATGGCGCGGATGACTACGTAATAGCCGTAATTATCGTTGACCTTAACGTATACGCGGTCACCGACTTTTTTGCCAAGCAGTGCTTTTCCGAGAGGCGATTCCTTGGAAAGATAGCCACGGAGCACGTCCTGGCGGAGCGTGGTAACTATCTGTCTTTTCTCTTCCTCTTCGTCTTCTTCAACGTAATAGGTCACGGTGTCGAAAAGGCAAACGGCGTCTGCCTTTGTTTCAACCTTTATAACGCGAGCCGTTTCTATCATCTTTTTGAGATAGCGAATGCGGCTCTCATTGGCGTTCTTTTCTCGCTTTGCCTCTTTATATTCGGCATTTTCACTGAGGTCACCGTACTCGCGCGTTCTTTGTACCTCGGCTAAAAGCTGAGGACGAAGCACACACATACGATAATCCACCTCTTCCTGCATTTTCTTAATATCGACCTTTGTCAATTCGTCATGCATAAAACCATACCTTCAATTCTGAATAAATTCCGTTTACTTTCTTTATATGCTTTTATATGCTCTGTGCGCGCAGCTTTTGAAGAAGCTCTTCAAAATTTTGCGGCAGTGGCGCCGAAAATCTCATTTTTTCGTTTGTCCTCGGGTGCGTGAGCTCCAGGTGCGCCGCGTGCAGACACTGGCCGTGAATAAGCGCTTTGTTTATAGCCTCAAACTTGGTCTTGCCGCCGCCGTATACCTCGTCACCCACCAGCGTATGCCCGATGGATGCCATGTGCACTCTTATCTGATGCGTTCTGCCTGTTTCAAGCTTGCATTTGACGAGAGTAAATTTTCCCTGTGGCAAAGTGAAGCGCTCAAGCACCTCATAGTGCGTTATCGCCTCTCTGGCATGGCGAGCGGGGTCTGAAATAACCGCCATTTTTTTGCGGTCCGCAGGGTGACGGCCGATGGGCTTGTCAATAGTGCCCGAATCGTCCTTGATGTTGCCGTTAACTATAGCATAATACTCGCGACTTACGTCGTGTACTTTTATTTGTGCCGACAGATGCGCATGTGCCTCGTCGTTCTTCGCTACAACGAGCAGGCCCGAAGTATCCTTGTCTATGCGATGAACGATACCCGGCCTTGCCACACCGCCTATACCCGAAAGTGATTCTCCGCAGTGATAAAGCAGAGCGTTGACCAACGTTCCCGTATAAATTCCCGTTGCGGGATGGACTATCATTCCCTCGGGCTTGTTGATGACGATTATGTCGCCGTCCTCATAAACAACGTCAAGCGGAATATCTTCAGCCGCGGCCTCGCAGGGCTCGGGCTCGGGATAGATCATCTCCACAACGTCGCCCACGCGAAGCTTATAATTTTTTGCCGCAGCCTTCCCATTCACCGAAACGTTGCCGTCCTCTATAAGCTTTGCTGCAAGGGAGCGGGAGATTTCCTCTCCGTCGCTTATAAACTTATCAAGACGCTCGCCTATGTGCTCGGCGGATGCTTCAAGCATTACGGCTTCTCTTTCGTCGGTTTCAACCTTGAAAAGCTCACTCATTTTCGCCACCGTCGGTAGTGCCGCTCGCGTTTGTGTCGGAAGCGTTCTCGGCGCCGCTGATCGCGAGTTTCTTTGCCTTTTCCGCCTTGCTTTCTTTTATCATATCGAGAATGAGCCACAGCATCATCATCCCTGAGCCGACCACCACAAATGCATCTGCCACGTTGAATACCCACATCCAAAGCTTTGGAAAGGCGCAGAAATCAAGAAAATCAATTACGTAGCCGAGGCGTATGCGGTCTATCATATTGCCAATGCCGCCGCCTACGATAAGGATGAGAGATGTCAGCATAAGCTTGTTTTGCGGCTTTTTCCAGAAAATGTATACGATAATGGCAATGATAGCAACCGTTGAAAGTATCATAAACAGCCAGCGGTTTTCCGTCATTGAGCCGAAAGCCGCGCCCTTATTGTGTATATAGGTAAAACGAAAAACTCCGGGGATAACGTCCACGGACTCTCCAAGTTCCATATATATTACAACCAAGTATTTGCTTATCTGGTCCAAAAAGACCGCAACAAGCATTAAAATTACAATTAAAGCCTGAGCCATTGTCAAGCTCCTTTCAAGCTATGATTTGTTTTTCCCAATTAGGATATTGGGGGGAGGAACCCGTCCTTTCAAGAAGAGCCCTTCCCCCATAATCACAATTATTAAAGAAGTATCTTTCTACATCTCTCGCACAGGAAGCCGCCTTCGCCATCATCTACGCCCTTTGTGGAATAGGACCAGCAGCGTCCGCACTTGCAGCCGTCTGCGTTTGCAACGACGACCGAAATGCCCGACTGTGTTTCGGTAAACGCGCCCTCGGGAGCCGCGCCCTTTACAACGGTTGCCGCAGATGTGATATATATCGCCGCAAGGTCATCCTCAAATGCAGCAAGGTCAGCGTAAATTTCATCGTTTTCGGTGTAAACGGTAACCTTTGCATCAAGAGACTTACCGATCATCTTGTTAGCTCTTGCAAGCTCAAGCGCCTTCATAACGTCGTCGCGGTACTCAAATACCTTTTCCCACTTTGCGCGCATTTCTGCGGTGTCGGACGCGAGCTTTTCGTCATATGCGCTCATGTCGTTGAGGAATACGCTCTCCATCTTGTCGCAAGCCTTATGAGGCATAGCCTTCCAGATCTCCTCAGCCGTAAAGGAAATTACGGGCGCCAAGAGGCGAACGAGGTCGGAAAGAACCATGTAAAGCGCGGTCTGTCCGCTTCTTCTTGCCGCGGAATTTGCCTTTTCAACGTACAAGCGGTCCTTGGTTATATCGATATAGAGCTTGGAAAGCTCGATAGTACAGAACTTGTTGATCGCGTGGTAAACGATATGGAACTCGTAGTTGTCATACGCCTCGCGGCAGGTCTTGACGAGCTCATTCATTTCGGCAACGATCCAGCGGTCGATATCAAGCATATCCTCGTATGCGACCACATCCGCATCGGGATCGAAATCGCCGAGGTTTGCCATCATGATACGCGCGGTGTTTCTTATCTTTCTGTACGACTCGGAGAGCTGCTTGAAAATGTTCTCGGAGCAGCGAACGTCAGCATGATAATCGCTGGATGCCGCCCAAAGACGAACAAGCTCGGCGCCGTACTTCTTAACGATATCGTCGGGGCTTATGGAGTTGCCGAGAGACTTGTGCATAGCCTTGCCCTCGCCGTCAACTACCCAACCGTGTGTAAGAACTGCCTTGAAGGGCGCACCGATCTCGCCTGTTGAGCCGACTGCGGTAAGCAAGGATGCCTGGAACCAGCCTCTGTACTGGTCGCCGCCCTCAAGATATATCTCGGAGGGCCAGGTCTCGGTCTCTCTGTCGCGAAGCACTGCAAAGTGCGAGGAGCCCGAGTCAAACCAACCGTCAAGAGTGTTGGTCTCCTTGGTAAATCCGTGAGCCTTTCCGCAATGAGGACAAACGAAGCCCTCGGGGAGAATTTCGCTCGCTTCCATGTCAAACCAAGCGTTCGAGCCCTTCTTTGCGAAGAGATCGGAAACTACCTTTATCGTTTCATCGTTGCAAACGGGCGCCTTGCACTCGTCACAGTAGAATACGGGAATGGGCAGACCCCAATGGCGCTGACGCGAGATACACCAATCGGCTCTCTCTCTTATCATCTGCACCATACGCTCTCCGCCCCACAAAGGAAGCCAGAGAACATCCTTACAGGACTCGGCTGCCGCATCCTTGAAGGCGTCGACCGAGCAGACCCACTGAGGAGTAGCTCTGAATATGATAGGAGACTTACATCTCCAGCAATGAGGATACTCGTGCTCTATCTCCTCGGATGCGAGAAGCGCTCCGCTTTCCTTCATATCCTCAAGTATCGCATCGTTGGATACCGCATAGTACAAGCCCGCAAACTTTCCTGCGTCCTCGGTCTGATAGCCGCGGTCGTCAACGGGAACGATAATGTCTATATTGTAACGGCGGCAGGTCTGGTAGTCGTCCGCACCAAAGCCGGGCGCCGTGTGAACACAGCCGGTACCGCTGTCCATAGTTACGTAGTCGGCATTAACCACAACGCTCTTTCGGTCAAGGAAGGGATGCTGAGCCGTCATAAACTCAAATTCCTTACCCTGCATCGTAGCAACGACCTCATACGTCTCAATGCCCGCTGCCTTGAGCGTGCTTTCGGTAAGCGCCTTTGCGAGAACGTAGATCTCGCCGCCGGGAACCTTTACAAGATCGTATTCTTCGGTGGGGTTGAGCGCGATAGCAAGGTTTCCGGGCAAAGTCCACGTAGTAGTTGTCCAGATTACAAAGTATGTCTTATCAAGGTCGCAAACGGATGAAAGTTTGCCCTTGTCATCAGCCACCTTGAATTTTACGTATATTGAGGTACACTTATCTGTCTGATACTCGATCTCTGCCTCTGCAAGCGCGGTTTCGTCCTTGGGGCACCAATAAACAGGCTTTAATCCCTTGTAGATATAGCCTCTCTTGAACATTTCGCCGAACACCTTTACCTCGGTTGCCTCAAAGGAGGGCGACATAGTAAGATAGGGGTGCTCCCAGTCTGCAATAAGTCCAAGTCGCTTGAACTGGTCTGCCTGCTTATCGACAAAGCCCTGCGCAAAAGCTTCACAAGCGGAGCGGAACTCGGAAATAGACATCTTCTTTCTGTCCAGCTTGTTCTTCTTTATGATGGCAGATTCGATAGGCATACCGTGGTTATCCCAACCGGGAACAAAGGAAATGCGGTAACCCGACATAGCCTTTGACTTGTTTATAAAGTCCTTGAGTATCTTGTTGAGCGCGTGACCCATATGGATATTTCCGTTTGAAAAGGGAGGGCCATCGTGGAAGGAGAACCTTTCCCCATCCTGTCTTGCATCCTGCATCTTTGAATAAAGATCGATGCTGCTCCAATACTTGATAGTTTCAGGCTCTCTCTGGGGGAGATTAGCCTTCATTGAAAATTCTGTTTTCGGCAAATTTAATGTGCTTGTATAATCCTTCGCCATTTTAATTTTCTCCAAATTCTGATGTATATTGATTTAATTGCTTTCAAAGTTAGTGATCGCTGCGTTGATTACAACAACTCTGCCTAAACGGCAAAAAGCGCGCGCGGCCTCCCCCTTCCTGCTCCGTTTTAACAAAGGAGCATTAGCGGGAAGCCATAGCGCTAACTTTTTTGGTTTAATGCTCATACCAGCAACGACAAGAGCATTTGAATGATAAATAAGACCACGTAGGTCAAAATATACGAGAAGTCCATAGGGGAATTCTGCAGCCAGTTCATTTTAACTAACAGTGCTCGTATGGGCATTATCGCGGGCTCGGTTATAACGTATAGCAGTCTTACAAAAGCGCCGTCACCGTCATAGAACCACGATATTACCGCACGTATGCACATAGCTATAGTTATCACGTCTATAAACAACGTGATAAATTGGACTAAAACGTAAACAATATCCGACAACAACTGTTTGTCCTCCCTTGACTATTATCAGTCAAGATCCTCGTTGTCAGCCT
>JAFQLG010000104.1 GCA_017414605.1 Clostridia bacterium | reverse complement strand
GCATTATAACATAACGATCTATCTTCAAACATGAATATCTTTTCTCTAATAGCAGTAAATTTCTTTCTGCAATTTTGCCGAATTTAGTATATTCTACACCGATTGATTCGGCGGGAGCAAGCCCCCGCCCTACAATTTTAGACAACACACATCTCCTGTTATGTGTGCATATTGTTACAAAATATGCACCTGTAGAGGTGTAATCATAATTTTTAAGGCGCGGATGCTTTCTCTTAGGCAAATCATTTCCTATCTTCATTGGATTTTCTCACATTACCGAAAACTTATAAACCGTTACGGTTTCGTATCTTTCGCACACGTCAAGCGTGCAATCGGTAAAGTGGGGGTGGTTGATGCTATCGGGCATTTTTTGCGTTTCAAGGCAAAAGGCGCTCTGCGTTTTCTGCGGACAGCCGCCCTTGAGCGCGTATTTTTCGTTATTGAGGAAGTTTGCGCTATAAAACTGCACGCAGGGCTCGGTGGTATAGACCTCCATAAATATTCCACTCTCTGCGCTATAAGCCGTGGCTCTGGGGGCGGCGAGAACATCCTCGCGCTCCACAAAATTATAGCAATGGTCATAACCGCCCGCAAGCTTCATAGGCTCATAAGAAAGGTCAAAATCTCTGCCTATCGTTTTTGGGCTTCTGAAATCCATGGGTGTTCCCTCAACCGCACGTATCTCGCCCGTTGGAATAAGGCTCGCGTTTGTGGGAACAAAGGTGTCGGCGTCGATCCACAGCTCGTGGTCAAGCGCCGTTCCCGCATTGTAGCCCTTGAGGTTGAAATATGCGTGGTTCGTCATATTGACAATGGTCTTTTTATCGGTTGTCGCCTCATATCTTATGCTCACCGCGTTGTCATTTGTCAGAGTATAGGTAACGCGGACTTCAAGCGTGCCGGGGAAATTCTCCTCTCCGTCGGGCGAGGTATAATACAGATCAAGCGCGCAAAAATCGTCCGTGACACTGGGCTCGGCGCGCCACACTTTGTGCGAAAACCCGAATCTGCCGCCGTGCAGACAGTTCTCTCCATTGTTTATGTAAAGCTGATAATCCTTTTGGCACAAGGAAAATCTGCCCTTTGCGATTCTGTTTGCAACTCTGCCGACAAGCGCGCCCACGTATGCGGTGTCGTTCATATATGCCTCAACGTTATCAAAGCCGCAGACCACGTCGCGCGCGTTGCCCTCTCTATCGGGCACGGTCAAGGACTGTATCGCGCCGCCAAGCGTTACTATCTTTAGCTCGGCGCCCGTATCGTTTGTGAGGGTATAGAGGTCAACCTTCTTGCCCTCCAACTGTCCGAAATAACTTTTTTCTATATTCATATCAATCTCCAAAAAGCAAGCCCACTCAAAAAACCGAGTGGGCTGTTATATTTATTCAGCAATCGTATCCGTTTGGATTCTTGGTCTGCCAATTGTTAGCATCACGGCACATATCCTCTATGCCGTACTGCGCAGTCCAGCCCAGAACCTCACGCGCCTTGGTAGGATCGGCATAGCACTCCGCAATGTCACCGGGACGGCGGGGGTCTATCTGATACTTAACGTCGATTCCCGTTGCAGCCTTGTATGCCTTGACTATGTCAAGCACCGAATAGCCGTTACCCGTTCCAACGTTGAAGTAATCAATACCGTGCGCCTTTTCGATATAGTGCAGAGCCGCAAGATGCGCGCGGGACAGGTCAACTACGTGAATGTAGTCGCGCACGCCCGTTCCGTCATGGGTATCGTAATCGTTACCGAACACGTGCAGAATGGGAAGCTTGCCTGCGGCAACCTTTGTGATATAAGGCATAAGGTTGTTGGGGATTCCGTTGGGATCCTCGCCCATAAGTCCCGTAGGATGCGCTCCGATGGGATTGAAATAGCGGAGAATGGAGATGTTCCACTTCTTGTCGGACACGTAAATATCCTTGAGTATTCTCTCTATCATTACCTTGGTCTCGCCATAGGGATTGGTGGCATTACCCACTCTTGCCGTTTCCTTTATCGGCACCTCGTCGGGCGTACCGTAAACGGTTGCGGACGAGCTGAACACTATGGTCTTTACTCCGTGTCTTCTCATAGAGTCGCACAAAAGCAGAGTTCCCGTTACGTTATTGTGGTAATATTCAAGAGGCATGGAAACCGACTCGCCGACTGCCTTGAGTCCCGCAAAGTGAATAACGCTATCTATATCGGGGTTTTCATCAAATATTCTATCCATTGACTCAACGTCAAGAAGGTCTGCCTTGTAGAACTTGAAGTCCTTTCCCGTTATCGTCTTGATTCTTTTAAGTGACTCGGGCTTACTGTTTGAAAAGTTATCCATGATAACTATATCGTAGCCCGCGTTCAAAAATTCAACTGCCGTATGCGAGCCTATAAATCCTGCTCCGCCTGTAATAAGAACTGACATGTTCTGGTCCTCCGCAAAAAACGCTGTGATTATATATACTTTTCAACGATGGCCTGCATTTCGGTCATCTTGCTCTCCATATCTGCAACCAGCTTGAACTGGTTTCTCGCTCTGTCAAGATTGTGGTTGGGGTATTCGGTTCTGAAGTAAACGTCGCCGTCCAGATAGTCGGACAGGAAGCGGATACCCGTTTCATAGGTGAGTATCATAGCACCCATGGGAAGCGCTCTGATCTC
>JAFQLG010000103.1 GCA_017414605.1 Clostridia bacterium | reverse complement strand
CTCAACAATGCCCGGATCCGCAGGATCTTCCTGGTATTTCTTGCGCTATATAGACCCCGATAATAAGGACGAGTTTGCAAATCAGGAGCTGCTCAAGCACTGGATGCCCGTTGACCTCTATATCGGCGGACCCGAGCATGCGGTGGGTCACCTTATGTACTCGCGTATTTGGAACAGATATCTTTACGATAAGGGACTTGCTCCCACAAAGGAGCCCTTCAAAAAGCTTGTACATCAGGGAATGATACTCGGCGCTAACGGTATCAAGATGGGCAAGAGATTCCCCGAGTTCGTGGTCAACCCTTCGGACGTAGTAAGAGATTACGGCGCGGATACGCTCCGCCTCTATGAGATGTTTATGGGTCCGCTTGAGGTGTCAAAGCCTTGGAGTGACGCGGGTGTTGACGGCGCGCGCCGCTTCCTCAACCGCGTTTGGACGTTCTTTACCGAGGCAGAGAATATAGTTGACGGTGAGGTTCCGGCACTTGACAAGGTATATAACAAAACGGTAAAGAAGGTCACCGATGACTTTGAGCGCCTTGCATTCAATACGGCTATTTCACAGATGATGATATTTGTTAACGCCGTTTATAAGGAGGGCAAGTGCCCCCGCGCATATGCCGAGGGACTTGTAAAGATGCTGTCCTGCATCTGTCCTCACATCGGAGAGGAAATCTGGCAGATACTCGGCCATGACAACACCATCGCGTATGAGCCCTGGCCCGTATATGATGAGGCAAAGACCGCAGACGACGCTGTAGAGATGATAGTCCAGATAAACGGAAAGCTCCGCGCAAAGATAAACGTTGCCGTTGACACCGACAAGGATACCGTTCTCGCTCTCGCGAAAGCGGACGAAAAGGTAGCTGCGGCAATAGACGGCAAAACGATTATAAAGGAAATCGTAGTACCCAACAAGATAGTAAATGTCGTTGTAAAATAATTTTGCAAAATTGAGAAATTTTTTCACAATCGTTATTGACAACGCATAAAATATGGTGTATAATAATCGGGTGATTGTGAAAATCCAAATTCGTAAAAGCGAGGGGAGGGAAAATCAATGGCAGAAGTAAAAGTAAAAGACGGCGAGTCTCTTGACAGCGCACTCCGTCGTTTTAAGCGTCAGTGTGCTCGTGCGGGAATCCTTACCGAGCTTCGCAAGAGAGAGGCTTATGAAAAGCCCAGCGTAAAGCGTAAGAAGAAGTCTGAGGCTGCACGCAAGAGAAAGTACAAATAATTTTGACTTTTTGCTGATTTCAAAGCGGGCAACGAAAGTTGCCCGCTTTTGAATAAAAAATTGACAAAGGAGAATGCATTATGGAAACCTTGAAAAAGTTTTTCCCCTTATCCTTTAAGAGAACTGACACCGTTGCCAATCTTATCGTGGGAATACTTATTTACGTAGTTGCGGAGATAATAGTCGGAGCAGTTATCGGTCTGTCCACTCTTATCGTGGGCTGGATCCCCGTTGCGGGACCTATAATCGGCTGGGCACTTGGCGTGGTAGGTAGCCTTGTAGGTCTTTACGTGCTTGCGGGCATCGTTATTCAGATACTCGTTTTCGCAAAGGTAATTAAGGACTGATACATAAGAGCGCGGGCAAAAAAGCCCGCGCTTTTTGTTCCTTTGGAATATATTAGCCGAAACCTATTGTATTTTGCCGCGGGGTATGATATAATTAAATAAATAAGAATGATAGGAGATGCGCTATGAATATTTTTAAGAAGCTTTTTGGAAAAAAGAAAAAGGTTGAGGAGAAAAAGCAGGAAAGCTGGTATAATAACGCGCACGAGATGGCAGAGAGCAACCTCGGAGCTCCTCTTGAGAATGCAAATATGAGCAACAACGTTCTTGAATATACCATTGCAAAGAACGCTGCTCAGAAGTAAATAATAAAACGGATGCAAGACGCATCCGTTTTTTGTTTTGAGTTATTTTCTGTGTCTTATATCCGCATCGAGCATGAAGGCGCAGGGAGCGTCGCAACGGTATTTTTCAAATGCGGAAAACAGTTTTGAAGCGAGAAAATAGCCCAAAAGTGCCGCTGCTGAGCCGCAAATGATTCCGCCTATGACGTCTGTGGGGTAGTGAACCACGAGATATATGCGAGAGAGGCACATAACGGCTGCGTAGAGTGTCGCGGGTGCGACGAGCCAGCGGTGCTTTTTTGCGTCAAGGCACAAAAACAGGCAGAGCGCGAGAAGGGTTGCGGTAACCGCCGTGGCGTGTCCGGAGGGGAAGGAGAATTCGCTGGGTGTTGATGCCCCGACAAATTGCCACCATTCTTCAAAGCCCGAAACGTAGGGGCGCGGCCGCGCAACGAGGTTTTTTATGCAGAAATTAGTAAATACCATTCCGATAAGAACGGAGAATATCATAGCAACGCCGCCCTTGCGCGTTTTGGCAAAAAGTAAAAGGACGAGGGCGATAAGCACGGTAAACCACGAAAGCTCGCCTAAAAATCCAAACGTGTGGCAAAGCGGGGTGAGAAAATCGCCTGCCGCTTGGGCAAGGGAATGGAAAAATTCAAGTATTGTATAGTCAAACGCCTCAAAGGTGACGTTTAGCCACTCGGCAAATGGAGTCATACAAAGCTCCTTTCTAAATTTCATGCTAATATTATAACATTTTTGAGGTGCCGTGTCAATAACGTTGTGGGCTATGCTGTTGCGGCGCCACCTTGCCAATATGTCCGGGTTTTGTAAAGCGCGTAGGGCAGTAAGGCTATTGATCTCCTGTACATTTCCCAAAAAAGAAACTTTTGTTCTGTTTTCTTGGTATTTCCTCTTGACAAAAGAGAGCGCAGGGTGTATAATCAATTTAGAACAGTTGTTCTAAATTTGAATCAGGAGCGGCTTATGTCAAGGGTGATATTGCATTCCGATCTCAACAATTTCTATGCCTCGGTGGAGCTTTTGTCGCACCCTGAGCTGCGCGGAAAGCCTGTTGCGGTGGCAGGAGATATAGAGGCAAGGCATGGGATAGTTTTAGCCAAAAATTATGAAGCGAAGGCGCGTGGAGTGCAAACGGGAGAAGCCTTATGGCAGGCTAAAGGCAAGTGCCCCGACATAGTGTTTCTGCCGCCACATTACGAGCTTTATGAAAAATATTCGCGTATTGCGCGCGAAATATACTACGAATATACCGATATGATAGAGCCATTTGGACTTGACGAATGCTGGCTGGATGTGAGCGGAAGTGTAGACCTTTTCGGGAGTGGCAAGAGCATTGCGGACACCATAAGAAAGAGAATAAAAGAGGAAACGGGGCTTACGGTTTCGGTTGGCGTTTCCTTTAACAAGGTGTTTGCAAAGCTGGGTTCGGATATGAAAAAGCCTGACGCCACAACGGTTATCGATGAAAATGACTTTCGACAAAAGATATGGGGACTGCCCGCCTCTGACATGCTTTTCGTGGGCAAAAAGACCTATGCAAAGCTTGTGAGATGCGGGATGCGAACGATAGGTGACGTTGCCACCACGGACCCTTACGTCTTAAAATGTCTGTTTGGTAAAACGGGACTTATGCTGCATGATTTTGCAAACGGTAAAGATAGTTCCCCCGTTATGCTATATGAACAGTCGCCGCCGCCAAAATCGATAGGCAATAGCACAACGCCGCCGCGCGACCTTGTGAGCGATGATGATATAGACATAATTTTGTATCAGCTTTGCGACAAAGTGTCAACGCGAATGAGGCGCGAGGAGGTCGTATGTCGCACGGTTCAGCTATACGTGCGCTACTCAGACTTGACACACGTGGAGCGGCAGATAAAGCTGGACTATCCAAACAGAACGGCTCGCGAGCTTTATAGGTCAGCGAGGGTTTTGATGAGGCGACATGGGCTTTGCCGCGAGCCAATAAGGTCACTAGGCGTGCGAGCAACAGATCTTGAGCGCAGCGCTTGTGAGCAGAT
>JAFQLG010000102.1 GCA_017414605.1 Clostridia bacterium | reverse complement strand
GGCAAACTGGTCGAGGAGATAGCCCTCATGAACTGCGTGGACCTCTACGCCGTCAACGCCTGCATCGCGACAAAGCTTTGCGGTCTTTGCAAACGCCTCTATTATCTCATGGATCTGTTCCTTGGTCATCTCGGGGCACTCGATATCGTGCGCCCAGCGTGACTTCTGGGGAGAGGGAGATGCAAGCTCATGCGAGGTGTCGATTATAGGCTTGAGCACTGCGCGGGTAAATTTATTCTTATGCATGGGAGCGATAAGCTCGGTTATTGCCCAGGAGCGTCCCATACCCGCAGTAAGCTGAATGAAAAGCTTTGCTCCGGTCTTATGAATCTCATCCATAAAGACCTTAAGCTCCTCAAACATCTTGGGATTTTGCCACAGCCATTTACCCCAGAAGGTGTCGCGCAGAGGCGCGATTCCGGGAATAATAAGTCCTACGTTATTGTTTGCTCTCTCAAGGAAAAGCTTTGCTGCCTCCTTATCAAAGTGACAGCCCGTAAGCTCAAACCAACCGAACAGCGACGTGCCGCCCATAGGACACATAACTATTCTGTTTTTGATCTCAACGTTTCCGATCTTCCAAGGCGTAAATAATGCCTCATACTTTTGGTCAGTCTTGTTCATTGACGATAGATCCTTTCAATTTTATTTATGGATATCTGCTTTTTGATGCCGAGATCTCGGTATCTATATAGAAATTATACCACTAAAGTATAGTTTTGTCAACAATACACTTTTTTGCACACAATATGAGAATGAGCTTCTATAATTAAACCGAATTCTGAAATCGAGGATCTCCTCGGATAAACTCGGGAGTTTCTCTTCCCCCCCACTAATAAAATATCAAACAACTGTAAATTTTTTCAGAAAAGCTATTGACAAAATCAATACCTCGTGATATGATGTATTACGTAAGGGGAAGTATGCAAAAATCAGCATACCGCCAAGCACTGCTTAGGAGGTTGAAATGGATATTCAATTAAAGCGAGGGCTGCTTGACGTTTGCGTCTTGGCAGCCATAAAAAGCGAGGATTCCTATGGCTACAAAATAATAAAGGATATGGAGCCGCATCTAAAAATGTCGGAATCCACGCTGTATACGATTCTTAAGCGTCTGGAGCTTTCGGGTATGCTGACGGTCAGGACCGCGGAGCACGGAGGCAGATTGCGAAAATATTATCATATTACAAAAGCGGGCCTTGGTCGCATCGAGGATTTTAAGGACGAGTGGCGCGAGGTAATGAACATTTATCAATTTGTGACAAAGGAGAAAGCGACTAATGAATAAGCTTGAATTTATTGAAGCATTGCGCCAAAGGCTCTCGGGATTGCCGCAGCGCGAGGTTGAGGAGCGCCTCGGATTTTATTCCGAAATGATAGACGACCGAATCGAGGACGGACTTTCCGAGGAGGATGCGGTATCCGAGATAGGCTCGGTTGACAGCATTGCCGAGCAGATACTCTCCGAAATTCCGCTCTCCAAGATAGCCAAGGAAACGATTAAGCCGCAAAAAAAGCTTGCAGGCTGGGAAATTGCGCTGATAATAGTATCTTTCCCTGTCTGGTTGCCGCTACTCATCGCGGCGTTTGCCGTTATTATTTCAATTTATGCGGTGATATGGTCGCTCATCGTTGCGTTCTGGTCAATTTTCGCGACGTTTATCGGCTGTACTGTAGCCGGTGTGGTATCGGGAATTCTTTTTATCGTGTTGACACACGAGGTGTCGGGACTTGCAATGATAGGCGCTGCCTTTGTGCTTGCAGGGCTCTCTATCCTATGCTTCTTTGCCTGCAAGCAGGCAACGCTCGGCGTGGTACAGTTAACCCACAAAATCGCCTTGGGCATTAAGAAGCTCTTTATCAAAAAGGAGGTAGCATAATGAAAAGATCAACTAAAATATGGCTTGTCGTAGCCATAGCACTTGTTCTGATCGGTATAATTATAATAGAAGGAGCGCTCATTTTGATAGATTTTGATTTTTCAAAGCTTGCAACCAACAGGTATGAAACCAATGAATACGTGATAGATGAAAGCTTTGAGGGCATATCCATTATTACCGATACCGCAGATATAAGCTTTGTCATCTCGGAGCAAGAGAATCCTCGCATCGTTTGCTTTGAGCAGTCCAACGTAAAGCATCAGGTTTTGGTAAATGACGGCACGCTCTCCATAGAATGCCGCGACGAGCGACGCTGGTATGAATATATAGGCATAAATTGGGATTCGCCCACGATTACCGTATATCTTCCGAAGGGTCAATACGGCGACCTGTCCGTTAAAACCGATACGGGTGCCGTTGAGATACCCAAGGATCTCAAATTCGGAGATATCGATATATCAACCGACACGGGTGTTGTAAAGGTGCTATCCTCGGCAGAGGGCAATGTCAAGGTCAAAACCGACACGGGCTTGGTCAAGATAGATAACATCTCGGCTTTGAGCATAGACGTTACCGTTTCAACGGGCGAGGTCGCTATTAAAAACTCCAAGGTCAGCGGCGACGTATCGGTTACCGTGGATACGGGAAAAGCCAAGGTCACAAACGTTAAATGTCAGAACTTTACCTCAAAGGGTGACACGGGCGACTTGACCGTGGTAAACACCGTTGCTGCGCAAAAGATCTACGTTGAGCGCGACACAGGCGACGTTGCAATAGGCACTTCCGATGCGCAGGAGATATATATACAGACCGACACCGGCGACGTTTGGTGTAAATGGCTCTCTCCCAAGATCGTGGTTGCCCATAGCGACACAGGACGCATATCCGTTCCCGAATCAGCTGAGGGCGGCAGATGTGAGGTCAGGACAGACACGGGCGATATAGAAATAATTATTAAATCCAACTAAAAGCCTTTAGATAATTATTAAATCCAACTAAAAGCCTTTAGAGATCAAGAGAAGCTCCGCTATTTGCGGAGCTTCTCTTTTTGTTTATTCGTCTATGTTTCTGCTCTTTTGCGCGCTCGGTGAATAACCGAATTTCTGCTTATACGCTCTGCTGAAGGAATATATTGAGCTATATCCCAAAGCTTGCGCCACGCTTGACACCGAGTTGCTCTCCAATAGAGAACGTGCGCTCTCCAGCCGTTTTTCGTTGCGATATTCAATAAGGCTTACTCCAAATTTTGCCTTGAATTTGCGCTCAAGGTGGTATTTATTGTAAAAAAAAGTGCCCGCAAAATCGTCCAGCGTCATGGAGAGGCCGTTGCCCGCGTCGATGTAGTCCTTTATCTGCCGCATTGTTGAGGGATGATGCTGCTCCTCAAGCGCTTTTGGATAATTGTCTTTAATTATCATGGATATAAGCCATGTCAAAGCTGCCTTGCTAGTTATCTGGTCGTCCTTTGCCGAGATTATGCGATAAAAAGCGCCGAGAAACTGCTCTTTTTCGCGGATATACAGCTTGGGCTGTGTTTCACCAAAAACAAAATAGTCCTCGTGTATAAGTGAGCGCTCCTCTTCGCTCATGCGGCAGAAGTCCTTGAAGGATATGGGTATCCTTTCGCTCTGCGGGCGATAGGTGACGTCAAAATGAATGTGCGGCTGTGATATCTCGCCTCGGTCTATGACAAAGCTGTGCGGCACACCGGGGCGAATGAAGATTAGATCCCCCGCATAGCACTCGTAGGGCAAGTCGTTATATATGAGCGTGAACTGCCCTTCCTCAAGGTAAATTATCTCGTAATCGTAAATAACGCGGCGCGCGATATTGTGCCCCGATCTTATTCTGGATTCCCTCGCCAAGCGAATATAGGGATTGATCAAAGATAGCTTCATGTTTTCTCCTTGTCAATAAATGTTAAATATATGCCAACATTTATCATTCCCATTATAGCACCGTTTTGTTAAAATAACAATAGAAATAACAAAATTTCAGCAATTATTCGGTTTTTCACTATTTTTTCAAAAAAGGAGCTTCACAAAATGTTAAAAACAGTAATGATCAGAGAACGCGATGCTATCAGCCGAATGATAGAGCAGACCGAAGGGCAATATGACAACGTTATAAGCCTCTTTGAAAATTGCAGAGGCAGGCTTGTTTTCATGGGCGTTGGCAAAAGCGCACACATAGGAAAAAAGCTTGCGGCAACCTTTGCATCTCTCGGCATTCCCTCCTCTTTCGTGCATAGCACCGAGGCGATGCACGGCGACCTTGGAATGATAGACAGGTGCGACATAGCCATTCTGATATCCAACAGCGGAAACACCAAAGAGGTGGTTGACAACGTTGAGCCCCTGCGCCGCAACGGAGTCACCACAGTTGCCGCAACCGCCGGAAAGGATAGCAAACTGGCAAAGGCTTGCGACCATCTTTTGCTTTACCCCAAGATTGAGGAGGCGGACGAGCTTAAGCTCGCTCCCACCGTTTCCAGTACTCTTATGCTGGTCCTCGGCGATGCCATAGCATGCGAACTGTCCTCAAGAAAAAAATTCAAGCGAGAGGACTTCCATAGATTCCACCCAAACGGCGCACTTGGCGAAATGCTCAAAAAGGAGAAGGAAACAAATGCCTGAAATTTTAGTTATCGGCTCTTTCGTAATGGATAACGTTGCGAGAATGGAAAAAATGCCCGAGATCGGCGAAACTGTCATTGGCACCGCCGTTGAGCTTTCCCCCGGCGGAAAGGGCATAAACCAATGCATCTCAATTGCTCGCCTGGGCGGCAAGACAGAGATGATAGGAATGCTTGGACAAGATGCAAGCGGCGACACCTTCAAAAGAATAATGAAGGACGAGGGCATCAGGTGTGACGGCGTTTTTTCGTGCGACAAGCCCACCGCCACGGCGCAAATTCAAATTGACGCGCAGGGACGAAACCGCATTTGCGTTATTCCCTCGGCAAACCACTGCTTTGGCTTTGAGCATCTCGAAAAGATAGACGCGCGCATAAAAGAGGCGGACCTTTTGGTTCTTCAGCTTGAAATGCGGCTTGACGTAACCTTGGAAATTATCCGCCGTGCCCATTCTTACGGCACAAAAATTCTGCTCAATCCCGCGCCTGCGGTCAAGCTTGATGCGGAGATACTTGCTATGCTTGACTACGTAACGCCAAACGAAACCGAGCTTTCAATACTTACCGATATGCCCACCGAAACCGACCAAGAGGTCAAGCTCGCCGCAAAAAAGCTGCTCTCTCTCGGCGCAAAGACGGTAATCGCCACGCTTGGCGGTCGCGGCGCTCTCATTGCAACCGATAAAATTTGCGAAATCGTTTGCGGATACAGCGTTGCCGCCATAGATACGGTTGCCGCGGGCGATAGCTTTAACGGCGCGCTTGCCGTTGCTCTCACCGAGGGCGCAGATCTTTTGTCGGCAGTTAAATTTGCAAACGCTATGGGCGCATTGACCGTAACGCGCAAGGGCGCGATCTCGTCACTCCACACACGCGACGAGGTGGGAAGCTTTATGACATTCAACGCGCAAAAGATAGAAATTTGATAATAAGGGAGCTTTAATCATGTTAAATAATCTCACGACCAAAAAAGATATACGCACGTTTTCTATATGCCCCGAGCATCCCACAGGAGCAAAAGGCGAGGGCGGAAAAATACCGCTTGAACAAGGCACCGCGGCTTATGCGGCGCGTGAGCTCGGTACGGGCTGGAAGGTAAATCCTTACATCGTTCTGCCCGCAGGACAAACGGCAATTCTCGCCGACGTTCAGGGTATGGGCGCGATCAAGCATTTCTGGATAACAGACAATGCAAAATACGGCAGACTTCTCATTCTCCGCATCTATTTTGACGGTCAGAAGCGCCCCGCAGTTGAGGCTCCCCTCTCCGACTTTTTCTGCAACGCGGACTACAACGAATATCGGCAGATAAGCAGCCTCGCCATGTGCTACAACGCAAGAAAGGGTATGAACTGCTATTTTGAGATGCCTTATTTCAAGGGTTTCCGCGTTGAAATTGAAAACACGGGCGCGGCAGAAACCAGAATTTACTACCAGATAGATTGCGAGGAAAAGGAGATACCCAAAGATAGCCTTTACTTCCATGCACAGTTCCGCAGGACAAATCCCCTGCCCTATATGCAGGATTACGTTATCCTTGAAAACATAAAGGGCAATGGACACTATGTTGGAACCTACATGCACTGGGGCGTAAAGTCAAACGGCTGGTGGGGAGAAGGCGAGATAAAATTTTTTATTGACGGTGACGCCGACTATCCCAGCATCTGCGGAACGGGAACCGAGGATTACTTCTGCGGCGCATATAACTTTGACGTTAACGGAAAATACGCCGAGTTCTCAACTCCCTACAGTGGTCTTTCAAAGGTGGGCTACACCGACGGGCTCTACCGAGCGCAAAGATATTTTGATATGTACCGCTGGCACGTTACCGACCCCATCTATTTCAAAGAAGACCTCCGCGTAACCATTCAGGCGCTTGGCTGGAGGAGCGAGGGCAGATATCTTCCCCTTATGGACGACATATCCTCGGTTGCCTATTGGTATTCCGACAATCTTGAGGATGAATATCCCACCTTCCCATCTCCCAATGAGCTGGAAATGGCTTAAAATACACAAGAGGGGCGCTTGGATGCGCCTCTCGTTGTTATCATTTCATAAAATGATGTAACATTTTGCTTTTTACTTGAAACTCAATCCAAAAAGTGGTATAATCAATACAGTTGAGGCTTTGATCAGCAAAATCACCTAAGGAGATCAAACAATGAACGAATTAAGATTTGATATAAATAGCCTGCTAGGTCAAAAGGCAGATTGCGAATGCGGCAAGGTGCATACCTGCAATATGCAGAGTGTAATTATCGAAAACGGCGCAGTCAACACACTTCCCGAGCTTTGCAAAAATTACAAGAGCATTGCGATAGTTTGCGATACAAACACCCACCGCGTTTGCGGCGAGCGCGTTCTCGAGCTTCTCGGCGACAAGGTAACGTCCTCTCTCACCTTTGAGTGCGACTGCTTTGTTGTTCCCGATGAGGATGCGGTAGCGCGTATCAATTCCATAGTTTCAACCTCCACCGATCTTTTAGTCGGCGTGGGCTCGGGCGTTATCAACGACCTTTGCAAATACGTAAGCTTTGAGCATGGACTTCCCTACTATATCGTTGCCACCGCACCCTCTATGGACGGCTATGCATCAAAGGGCTGCGCTATGATATTCGGCGGAATGAAGGTTACCACAAACGCAAATCCACCCGCGGCTATCATTGCCGACACGGCGGTATTGAAGGAAGCGCCGCTTGAAATGCTCAAGGCAGGCTACGGCGACATTATTGGAAAATACAGCTGTCTTAACGACTGGCTCCTCAGCAACGTAGTTAACGGTGAGCCCGTTTGCCAATACATATATGACCTCACATACGACACGGTAAGCTCCATAGCGCCAAAGGGACAGGACATACTCTCGCGCCGCGAGGACAGCATTGCCGAGCTTATGCGCGCGCTCGTTTTGGTGGGAATAGCTATGGCATATATGGGAAATTCGCGCCCCGCATCGGGCAGCGAGCATCACCTATCTCACTATTTTGAGGTGGTTGGACTTTTGCGCGGCGAGCCCTATTTCTGCCACGGAATTGACGTTGCTTATTCAACGTACGAAACTGCAAAAATACGCGAGCAGCTTGTCAAGATCGCGATGCCCGAAAGACAAAGCTTTGACGAATCCGCGTGGGAAAGCGAGCTGGCTCGCGTTTACGGCACTCCGAACGATTGCTCCACCGCACAAGGAATAATCGCCCTGCAAAAAAAGCTTGGCTGGATATACGAGGACAAAACGCCCGTCTATCAGCACAAATGGAGCGAGATATGTCGGGTGCTGTCCGAATGTCCCGGGTCGGAGCAGATAAAGGCAATGCTTGACAGCGTTGGCCTCGACCTATCCGAATATGAGGCTACCTATTCCGAGCAAAAGCGCCGCGATGCCCTGCTCTACGCCAAGGAGCTAAAGGACAGATACTCTGTGCTGTGGCTATACAGTCAAATACAGTAATAGTCGCTGATTTTGGGCGCACCCCGAAGGATGACTTTTGAAAAACACGGCACAGCCCTTTGAGTTATGCCGTGTTTTTTCAATTTTTGCTGCAGCTGCGCATTTTTGTTTCATTTTTTCTACAAACCGCTTGATATTGTGCGGATCTTGTGCTATAATAACATTGTCACACAATTAAATAATAAAACCATAGATATTTTTTCTGTAAAGGGATAACTGTACCCTTTTTAGCCAACAATCTCTCTAAAATTTGGCAAAAATGCAAATTTCCAAGAGAGATTATGGCTAATCCCATGGTTTATTTAATTGTGTGACAACAATCGGAGTTTGCGTTTTTCGGTGCGTCGGCTTCGGTTGGCGCACCTTTTTAATTTTATGACGGTTCACCGATGCAGGAGAAAAATGAAAAAAAACGGTAAGAAAATAACAAAAGACGTTGAAAATATAGATGGCGAGGAATTGTTTGAAGGTGTTTCTCCCGAAACCAGAGAGCGCTTTGAGCGCGAGTTGTTGTACGCGGCGCGTCTGGAATTTTCAAAGCCTGAGCAAGACCCCGAAGACTTTGAAACACCTCCGCCAAGCAGACGGCATAAAATACGAATGAACCGCCTGTTTCGAGAGCGCGTGGGCGCTACCTTTCTCCCCTTTCCCGAGGCAGACAATCTCTATGAAAGATTGCGGAGCAGGCTTATAGTAAAGATCAAAAGGCATCGCGCTAAATAATATAAATATAAAAGCACGGGAAAAGATAGGCTTCCCGTGCTTCTCTTTTGCTCTATGCCGAGTCGGGACTTGCCCCCCAAAATGCCATGCATTGAGAACGCTTTTTACTGCATTTCAACACTTTTTGACATTTTTCACAATATTTTGAAAAAATGTATTGACAAATTGGTAAAAATGCGCTATAATGTTATAGATGCACAAATGGTATATGTTTGTAATATGGGCAAACGTTTCTACTAACCACCTTTAATGGTTGACTACCGGGGACCTTCCGAGAGTCAACTGTTTTTTGTTTTGGAGGTGATTTTTCTGAACGTTTGGCTTGAAATATTCGGTTATGTGGGCACGGCGCTTATAATAATATCAATGATGATGACAAGCGTGATAAAGCTACGGCTGATAAACATGTGCGGCTCTCTTATCAGCCTTATTTATGCCTTGATCTGCGCCACTTACCCCGTTGCCGTTCTAAATCTTTGTCTGTTCGTAATAAATATGTATCAGGCAGTTATCATACTGCGCAACCGCGCAAAAGACAAGGCCGAAAAGGTGTCCGACACCAACGGCTGACTACGAAAAGAATGGAGAACGATTTTATGAAGCTTATTATAGACGGAATTGAAGTTAAAGCCCTGCCCGAGCAATCGCTGCTCGACATAATCAAGGGAATGGGACTTGTAACGGGAAGGACCTCCACCGATCCTATCGCCGCAAAGATAGCGGGTCGCGTTTTCACCCTCGGTTACGTTCCTCTCAGGCAAAAGGACGTAACGGAGCGCGAATCGGTGCGCCGCGCAGTTGCGGCATCGGGCGGAGTTATTCGCCTTTTGCGCTACACCGACCCCGCAGGTAGAGATGCATATACGAGAACGGCGCAGTTCGTTCTGTTTCTGGCAATAAGAAACCTTTGGCCCACAGCGCGCGCCAAAATGAGCTGCACGCTGGGCTCGGGACTTTACGTTAAGGTGGACGGCGCGCCCGATTTTTCCTATGAAAAGCTAAAGGAAGAGGTTTGGCGCATAGTTGCCGAAAATATTCCTCTGCGCCGCCGCAGAATATCCACCGCGGATGCCATTAAATATTACGCCGCAAACGGACAGCCGGATAAGGCGCGCCTTTTGACGTACAGAAAAAAGGCTACGCTTGACATATATGAAAACGCCGATTTTTCCGATTACTATTACGGCGAGATGGCGCCCTCAACGAGCTATCTGCGCAGCTGGGACATTCTACCCGCTCCCGAGGGATTTATATTTGTGTTTCCGGACCCAAGACACCCCGACAGTATTGCCAGCTATCACGAAATGCCCAATATTTTCAGCGTTTACACCGAGGGCAAGCGCTGGGGCGAGCTTATGGAATGTGAAACGGCGGCGGACCTCAACGAGCTTGTAACTTCAGGTAAGATACGCGAGCTTATCCGCGTTAACGAGGCTCTGCACGAAAAGAGATTTTCGCAGATCGCCGATATGATATGCGAGCGCGGCGCAAAGGCAGTTATGCTGGCAGGTCCCAGCTCATCGGGCAAGACCACCTCGGCAAACCGCCTGGCAACGCAGCTGCGCGTTCACGGCATGCAGCCTATACTTATGAGCCTTGACGATTACTATATCGACAGAGATAAGATACCGCCCCTGCCGGACGGAACGCTGGATCTTGAGCACATCAACACCATTGATACCGAGCTTTTCTCCCTGCATCTCAAGGCACTCTTAGCGGGCGAGGAGGTAGAGATCCCAACCTTCAATTTCCTAACCGCAAAGCGCGAGTGGAAGGGACACAAAATGCGCCTTTCCGATAGCTCTGTGATCATCGTTGAAGGACTGCACGGTCTTAATCCCGTGCTTCTGCCCGAGGGCCTTGACCCCCGCCTTGTGTTCAAGATGTACGTAACTCCCCTTATGCCGCGCAATCTTGACGACCACAACCGCATACCCTCAAGCTACCTGAGACTTTTGCGCCGAACCGTTCGCGACTACGAGGGCCGCGGCGCAAGCGTTCAGAAAACGCTTTCAATGTGGGATTCGGTGCGGCGCGGAGAGGAGAGATGGATATTCCCCTATCAGGAAAACGCGGACGTTATCTTCAACAGCTCAACGCTATACGAGATAGCCGTTATCAAGCGCCACATATTCCCGCTTCTCTTAACCGTTGGACCCGAGGACGATTATTACGATCAGGTCAGAGCAATGGTCAAGATCCTCAACTATATCACCGAGGCGGACGTTGATGACGAGATCCCGCCTACAAGCATAGTTCGCGAATTTATCGGCGGCAACACCTTTTACAGAAAATAATGCAAAATATACACAGGCGGCTCCCTTGAGCCGCCTATTTTTGTGTTGACAAGCCTTTGTTGCTATGATAAAATGAATATATAAAACTACAAAAAGGAAGAATATTATGCAATACAGAGAATTTGGCAAGCTCGGCATCAAGGTTTCGGCTTTTGGCGTTGGCTGTATGAGATTTCCCACAATTGAGGTCAACGGCGAGCGCGTTGTAGACCTTGAAAACGCAAAAAACATAATCCGCCGCGCTATTGAGGCAGGCGTAAACTACGTTGATACCGCCTATAATTACTCGCAAAGAACTAACGAGATCGTTGTCGGCGAGGCGCTTAAGGAAGGCTACCGCGACCGCGTTTATCTTGCAACAAAGCTGCCCTCGTTCCTGTGCGAAAAGACCGAGGACTTTCAGCGCTTTTTTGACGAGCAATGTGGCAAGCTCTCTACCGACCACATTGATTTCTACCTCGTTCACTCCCTGAACAGAGCAAGCTGGGATAAGGTAAAGGCGCTGGGCGTTCGCGAGTTTTTGGATAGGCTCAAGGCGGAGGGCAAGATCAGATATGCCGCATTCTCCTTCCACGACGACTACGATGCCTTTGAATACATAATCCGCGATTACGATTGGGATATGTGCCAGATACAGTACAACTATATGGACACCGTTGGCAATGCACCCGGCGAGCGCGGTCTGCGCCTTGCCGAGAGCCTCGGAATCCCCGTTGTAATAATGGAAGGACTGCTTGGCGGCAAGCTTGCAAGCGTTCCCGATGACGTTCAGGCCGTTTTCGATAGCTATGGCGAGCAGCGCTCCCCTGCCGAATGGGCATTCCGCTGGCTTTGCAACGACCCCGCCATATGCACCGTGCTTTCAGGCGTTACCACACCCGAGATGACGGACGACAACATCCGCATTTTCAGCAACGCTTGCGTTGGCTGTATGACGGACAAGGAGCAGCAAATAATCAAAGAAGCGCGCGAGGTCTATTCAAAGCGCATCAAGGTAAACTGTACCAATTGCCGTTACTGTCTGCCCTGCCCTGTGGGCGTTGAGATACCGCGCGTTTTCGCGGCTTGGAACAACGCATACAAGTATGACACCACGTCTGACGTTGAGTGGACTTACGGTCGCCTGCTTGCAGATAACAAGTCCGCCGCCGCCTGCGTCGGTTGCGGAAAATGCGAGAGCATCTGCCCCCAGCACATAAAAATACGCGATATGCTCAAAGAGGCACACGCTGACCTGACAAAATAATTAAGTTTGCTTAACCCGTTTGAAAAATAACACTTTCAAGGAGAAATGCTATGAGCTTTGCTGAACTTTTAAGCTATTTCTTTACTCACAAGGACTTTTTGCCCCCCGCAAATGAGCTGCCGGGAACTATGTTCACACCTTTGCACTTCGTTTTTGCGGGCATATTGTTAGTGGCTATCATATTCGGCGCGCTCTGGCTTGCCAAAAAGGATGAAAAGACTATAAGAATAGGAATGGGCATCTTTTGGGCGGTAGTCACCTTTGGCGAGGCAATTAAGATAGTTTGGGAATCGACAACGGGTAACGTTGTGGGTATGCCCTGGGGCAGTCTGACTCCCCTTTATCCTTGCAGTATCTTTATGTACGCCATGCCCTTTGCCCTGTTTTTCAAGGGAAAGGTCAGATATGCGGCATGCGGTTACGTCTGCACGCTTGGCATGCTGGGCGGCTCCATAAATTTCGTCTATCCCGCAACCGTGCTTGACAGATACTCCTGCATATCTTTGGCAGGATTTCAGACCTTCTTTTATCACGGCGCGCTGGTCTTTTGCACAATAGTAATGCTCAAGTCGGGCTATCATTCCTTCAAAAACGCGAGAAAGCCCATTGACCTGCTCCTGCCCGCAATTCCCGCGCTCATCGTTTCCATTCCTGCAAACCTTATGAACTTTTCACCCGTAAATTCGGACTTTATGTTCTTTAAGATGCGCTCGCTCTTCTTTGCTCCCATAGGAGAAGCGCTCCCCGCGCCCGTTTGTGTGATCATCGTGTATATCATCTACCTCATCATACACGCCGCGCCCTATCTGCCCTTCTATTTCAAAAACAGACGGACAAAAGAGCTCGCGCAATAATCAAAAAAGCCTTACGCCAAAGCGTAAGGCTTTTGTTTTTCATCAAAGCATCTCTGCTATAAGCTGGGCATAGGGCTTTGCCGAAAGGTATGCGGGCGGTACGTCAAGAACGGTCTTGCAGCCAACCGCGCCCTCGCTCTTCATTCTCGCAACCGCACGGGCAAACGCCACGATAACGGAAGCCGTGAACTCGGGGTTGGAATCAAGCTTTAAGGAGTACTCGATAACGTGATCATGCTCTCCCTCGATTCCCGTTTTGCCGCTTCTTATAACAAATCCGCCGTGCGGAATACCCGAGTGATCGCGCAAAAGCTCATCTTGGCTTATAAAATGAACGGTGGTATCATAGTCAGCAAAGTAATTGGGCATTTGCTTTATCTCGCGCTCAATGCGATCCTTGTCGGCGCTCTCGTCTGCCACCACAAAGCACTCGCGCGTATGCTTTTGGCGCGTGGTCAGATCGGGAGCGTCCCCACGTCTTACCGCCTCAAGCGCACTCTCTATGGGAATGGTATACTGTCTTGCATCAAGCACGCCGTCAATTCTCCTGATGGCGTCCGAATGACCCTGGCTTACGCCGCGGCCCCAGAAGGTATAGTCCTTACCGCAGGGCAGGATAGCAGAAGCATATACGCGCGCCAGAGAAAACATGCCGGGGTCCCAGCCGCATGAAATGAGTGCAACGTTTGCGCCCGCCTTGGCTCCCGCGTCAACCGCGGCAAAATGCTCGGGGATATTTGCATGCGTATCAAAGCTATCGATAACCGAAAACTTCTCGGCAAGCTCGGGGGTGAGCCTTGGCAGGTCAGTGGCGCTGCCGCCGCAAATTATCATAACGTCAATTTTTCCAATATATTCGTCAACATCCATAGCGCTCCTGACGGGCACTCCTGCAGTTCTTATAGCGAGAAGGGCGGGATCGCGCCTTGTGAAAACGGCGCAAAGCTCCATATCTTCGTTTTGTCTTATAGCCGCCTCAATTCCGCGGCCGAGGTTTCCGTAACCGAAAATACCGACTCTTATCATCTTTTCCTCCGAAACGATTCTTTACCTAAAAATTATAGCATACTTTTGCGCTCATTACAACATTTTTTTGCCCCGCGATCAAAAAAATCCCGGCGGAAGCTCCGCCGGGAACAATATTATGCATTGACCTTTGCACAAATGCAAGCCTTTACGCTGTATTCGGTTACTCCGAGAATGGTTTCTCCGTCTATCTGGAGTGCGGTGGGTCTGTCGAATTCGACCTTTATCTCTCTGCCCTCCATAACGTCAACGTGCTTTGTGTGCTTTACGTGCTCACCCTTGAACAGCGAGGGGAACATGATAAGCGTGTGCAGCTTGCCCGAGCCATAGAATATCATCGTTGACACCTTTTTGTCTTCACCGAGTCTGTCCTGCTTGGGCGTTGGCATCATGCCGCCGCCGTAAAAGCGACCCTGCATAGTGGGCGCGATCCAGACCTTTTTGTAGGTCTTTTCAACTCCGTCAACTGTGACCTTTGCGTTTGTGGGCTTGTAGTGGAACAAAAGACCCTTTATAGCTATCGAGGTATAATCCACCTTTTCGCCGGGCTTTTCCGCTCTTATCTTATCGCCAACCTCACAGCAATAGCCGTCTATGCCAAATCCCACTCCGTTGAGAAATTTATAGGTCTTGCCGTTAACGGTAACGCTGGGC
>JAFQLG010000101.1 GCA_017414605.1 Clostridia bacterium | reverse complement strand
TCACTCTTCACTCTTCACTCATCACTTTATTATGCTATGCCTGTCCCCCGAAAAGTATGAATAAAAGGGGTGATAGGGCGCGCCGCGCGCCTTTTTTCGCGTTGCCTGCGCCGCTGTGGCATAATAAAACTATATTTAATATAATTATATCATATACGCGCCGTTTTTTGAATAGCTTTTTACTATTTTTTCTAATATTTTTTCACTTTTTTACAAAAAAATAACGGCTATTTTCTCCCGCTTGCAAAGAGCTGAAAATTTCCGTTATTTTTCTTATTCCAAAAGCCCGATAGCGCGCAAAAGCTCGGAGAGCCAGCTCTCGTCAAAGGCGCTCGTTTCGTGCTTTTTGATGACCTCAACGTCACGAATGTCGAGATACCTGTGCGATGCATATTCCGCGCTTATCATGCCATACTCCTCGGTGGCGATGCGCTTTATATCAAGCATATTGTTCTTTACCTCAAGCTTGCCCTCAAGGTCGTTTATCTCATCTGTCAGATCCTCGATCCTATCCTCAAGCGAGCTGACGTTTGCTGCTGCACGGCTTACCATAACGGTTGCACAAACGCAAAGCATAAGTGATAGCATTACAACTGCGAGAGCAGGAATGACTCCGCGTGGCATTCTTGTTCTCTTTCCGCCCTCACTTACCTCCTCGTCCGTTCCGAACCACTCGCGAGCGAACTTTTCCATTCCCTCCTTGTTGAGAGAGGAAAAAAAGCTCTTTGTGCGGCTCTTAATGTGCCCGATTATAGCAAGCCATACAGTTTTTTTGGCGAATTACCCGATTCCTGCACGTCCTTTTCCGCCAAAGCCTTTGCCGCTTCATACTCCGATTCCGCGCGAGAGTAAAAGCGAGGCATTTTATAGTCGCGTAGATCCTTGTAGTATGCCGCGAAATCGTCGCTGGTCATAAAGGATCTGCCATTGATGTTCAAGCTCTTGTATTTGGAGTCCTCGGCGTCAATACCGCGCGCTCCCTTTTTTTCAAGCTGACGGTAAAGCTCCCCGTTGCTCTGGATTTGTGCGCCTGACGTTCTGATGCCGCGATCCTTGAACTTTTCGCAAAGCATATCTATATACAAGCCGCAAACGTCAACGCCCGTGCCGCCGCCAACGTTCACCGTTGCGGGACGCTCACAGGTCTTTACCTTTGTGTTCCTTTTCATCTTTATCTCCAAATCAAATTTATTTATTGCAATGTCGTTATATCTTTTCCGCTATGCGAAGCTTGGAGCTTCTGGAGCGGGGGTTTTGCTCAAGCTCCTCGGAGCTTGGCGTTATGGGCTTTTTATTTACAAGCTTAACTATGGGCTTTCTGCCGCAAACGCATATGGGAAGACTGCGCGGACAGTTGCAGCCGCTGGCAAGATCCGCATAGGTCTGCTTAACTATCCTGTCCTCAAGCGAATGGAAGGTTATAATGGCGATCCTGCCGCCCTCGCCGAGCAGCGAAACCGCATCTCTTATCGCAGGCTCAATGGCATCAAGCTCGCCGTTGACCTCGATTCTTATCGCCTGAAAGGTGCGCTTTGCGGGGTGGTGTCCTCCCTCTCTCGCCGATGCGGGAATGGCGCTCTTTATGACGTCCACGAGCTCGCCCGTGCTTTCAATGGGCTTTTGCGCGCGCCTTCTGACAATAGCCGCCGCTATCTTGGGCGCAAACTTTTCCTCGCCGTAAGTCCACATAACGCGCTTGAGCTCTTCCTCCGTGTAGGTGTTGACGACCGTATAGGCATCAAGCTCACCGCGCCTGTCCATTCTCATATCAAGCGGCGCATCGGTGTTGTGAGTAAAGCCTCGCTCCGCGGTGTCCAGCTGATAGGAAGACACGCCGAGGTCAAGTAGTATTCCGTCTATTTTTTCAATTCCCAGCCGGGCGCAAACCTCGCCAACAGAGGAAAAATTGCTTCTGACAAAGGTAACTCGCTCGCTAAAATCGCAAAGCCGCTCCGTTGCCGCCGCGATAGCCGCGTCATCTCGGTCTATGGCGATAAGCCTGCCGCCCTCGGTAAGTCTTTTAACTATCTCAAGAGAGTGACCGCCGCCGCCCGCCGTTCCGTCAACGTAAACGCCATAGGGCTTTATGTCAAGCGCTTCAATGCATTCGTCCAGCAGCACCGAGCGGTGCTTGAAGTTTATCTTATCCGCCATAAGCGCCTCAAAGTCCGAACTTTTCAAGCTCGCGGCTGATAGCCTCGCTATCCTCGCCCTCAAGCTCTCTGTCGTAATTAGCCTTTGACCATATCTCAACGTAATTTGAGCAGCCAACTATGACTGCGCATTTTTCTACCTCGGCATAGTCCAGAAGCTCGCGCGAAAGAAGTATTCTTCCCTGCGAATCGGGGCTGACCTGCATCGCGTTTCTATGCAGATAGCGCAATGCTCGCTCGGCTATTCTTCTCTCCTGCTCCATTATAGGCGCTATGTACTGCTGCCAGCCCTCAAGCGAAAACAGCTTGAGCCTTGCTCCGCGCAGATCGCGCGCTACCATAAAGCTTTCGCCCAGCTCCTCTCTGAAGCGCGCGGGCACGAATATTCTGTTTTTTGCGTCGACGTTATGCTCGTATTCACCCGTAAACATAATGCGCTCCTTTCCGCCTTCGATTTTCTCTATGCCATTTGTCAATAAAATTTGTAAAAATTATTTACGCGAGCTTTTGCGTGTTTCTCTTTGGTTGTTGTCCTTGATTTCGGGCAATTTGATCAACCAGGGGATCATCTTCCAACACATTTCACCACATACGCTCCATTTCTCACCACTTGGTGTGTTATTATTATAATATACTACCCCAAAATAATCAATAGGAATTTTGAAATTTCGCAAAAAATCGTTCGGTGTTTTAGATGATTTTTTCATCTTTTTTTCTTTTACCCACCACCGCGCAAGCATTTTTAACTCTTTTTTACCGCATTTTCGGGCGAATTACAATTATTTTCAATTTCTTACATTTATTTCCAATTGGGGCAAAAATGGTGACGTGAAAAAGGCTCCCTATGGGAGGGAGCTGGATTTTGCGCAACAAAAGATTGAGGGAGAACGCGACTTTATAAAGTGAACAAGATGAGCCTATATAACCTCGCCCACGGGGAGAGGTGGCGCCGCAGGCGACGGAGAGGGGCGCGGGTGCGAGCGGACCGTCGGGGACGCCGGTCCCTACGGGATGTGATGCGCCGCAGGTGCGGAGGGGATTTGGCGAGAGGACTGCCCTCTCACCCGCATTCGCGGGAGCTCTCCCCGAGGGAGAGCCGTTGTTTTTCGCATTGCCGCATTTTTCATGCCTCGCCCACGGGGAGAGGTGGCGCCGCAGGCGACGGAGAGGGCGCGGCGGGGGCAAGCACACGCCCGAAAGTCCAATTTTTTGTTGCAGCCTCAATCCGTCACTTCGTAACACCTTCCCCTGCTTTGGGGAAGGCTTTTAGCGGCGGGAGCAAGCCCCTGCCCTACGGTTCAATTTTCTCCTTTTCTCTCAATCGCGCTTTCTGACTCTGAAAAACAGCGACTTAAACGCCTTATAGTCAAAGGGTATCAGCGGATAGAGGTAGCTGCGCTTTTTGTTCACCGTTTTGTTGGTTGCTATCAGTATCAGCACAATGGCTATGCCTATTCCAAAGCCCCAAACGTCAAACAGCGCCGTAAGCACGGTCAGCAATATGCGCATAAACTTAAAGGCGTATCCCAGCTCGTAGCTCCTCTGCGTAAAGTTGGCGATAGCCACAAACGCCATATACAGTATGACCTCGGGAATGAGCCAGCCGATTGACACGGCAAAGTCGCCAAGTATCAGGCCGCCCACCACCGACAAGGAATTGGAAAGCATATTGGGCGTATTGAGCGATGCCATTCGCAGCCCGTCAATTATAAACTCAACCAGCAATATCTGCGCTATCAGCGGCAGCCTTCCCTGCTCCTGCGGCACGATGAATTCAAGCCACGGCGGGATAAGATAGGGATTGTTGACAAGCAGCAGCCACAAGGGCACCATAAACAGAGCCATGCCAAACACAACGTGGCGCACCAGCCTTATATAAGTGCCCGTCAGCGGCGGAAAATAAAAATCGTTGGTTTCCTGCATAAAGTCAAATATCGTGCAAGGAAGCACCATGACCTCGGGCGAATTATCGCACATTACAAGCACGCTCCCCTCCAGAAGCTGTGCCGCGGCGGAATCGGGGCGCTCCGTATATCTGATCTTGGGAAAGGGATTGTACCACCTCTGCTTTATAAGGCACTCGGCAAGCGACTCGTGTCCCATGGTCAGAGAGTCCGTCTTAATGCTCTTAAGCTTACTCTTTATCTGCTCCACGTATTCGAGGTCGGCTCGGTCCGCCATATAGCACACCACAACGTCTGTGCGCGAGCTTTTGCCAACGCTGAGATAGCTCATGGTAAGCTCGGGATCTCTTATTCGGCGGCGAATGAGCGCCGTATTGAATATCAGCGTTTCCACAAAGCCGTCCCGCGCGCCGCGCATGACCTTGTCGCCCTCGGGCTCTGCCGTTTCGCGCGCGGGATAGGTCCTCGCGTCCACGATAACGGCGTATTCGCCAAAGGCTGAGCCCAGCATAAGCGTTGCCCCCGAAAGCACCATCCCCAGCATCTGATCAACGTCGCTTGAGGTGTCCGCCTCAACGTAAGGCACGTGCGCCTTGATAAATGCCTCAACCGCGCGGCAGGTGGGCAGTTTTTTGTCATGCCTTGCGCGCTCGCCGTCAATAGCGCCACCCAGCCCCTTTAGCGACACCAATGAGAGCATCAGCTTTTGCATAACGGCGTCCTTGACAAAGCCGTCGATAAAATAAAGCGTCAGCTCGTCCTCGCCAACCGTAAGTATCTTTTTGATGAGGTCAAAATTTCTGTCGGGGTGCAAAATGCCGTCAATTTTTGCAACGTTTTCGCGATAATCGGCGCCAAGAGTTATTTTTTGTTCCATTCTCTCCTCCGCATAGCGTTATATAGCCGATTTTTGCCAAAACTGCGCCCCAAAATACAAAAAAATAAAAAAGGAGGGCTCTCGCCCTCCCAAAAAGTTATTCGTTCTCTTTTTTCAGCTCCATAAGCTCGGAAAGAAAGCTCTCAACGTCCGCAAACTCGCGATACACCGAGGCAAATCTGACGTAAGCTATGTGGTCGCGCTCCTTGAGCTTTTCCATAACCATTTCGCCAATTCGCGTTGACTCGATCTCGTTCGTCAGCGAATTCTGGATCTCGTTTTCTATCTCGGCAACCACCTCGTCCGCGCTGACGGGTCGCTTTTGCGTTGCCTTAAGCACGCCGGACAAAAGCTTGGTGCGGTCAAAAAGCTCCTTTTCGCCGTTCTTTTTTATAACTATTATCTGAACAGATTCAAGCACCTCAAACGTGGTAAAGCGCTTTTGGCACTCCAGGCACTCTCTTCTTCTTTTTATGCTATTTCCCTCGGAAACGGTTCTCGTGTCAAGCACCTTGCTCTCGGGATAATTGCAAAAGGGACATCTCATCTATAAAATACTCCTTGTCCGATTATTTGTTCTCTTATTATTTTACCACAAATTTCCCTCTTTGTAAATACGATTTTCACCAATATAGCCCTTTTGCGACAAAAAAATTTATAGATACGTACAAATTTAGGCAAAATCGGCGTTAATTGTTGACTTTGATGCAAAAAAGCATTATAATAATTGAAGAAAAATGAAAGGAGAGAAACATGAAAAGAATTTTGACTGTTCAGGACGTATCCTGCGTTGGCAAATGCTCACTGACCGTTGCCCTGCCCATAATTTCGGCTATGGGAATAGAGGCGGCGATACTGCCAACCGCCACGCTCTCCACACACACGGCATTCAGCGGATTCACTTTTAGAGATCTGACAGAAGATATTGCGCCCATCTGCCGCCACTGGAAAGAGCAAGGCATTGATTTTGACGGACTTTATACGGGCTATCTCGGCTCTCCCGAGCAGATAGCGCTCGTGCTTGACATTTTTAAGCAATTTGGGCGCGACAAGCTCAAATTCGTTGACCCCGCGATGGGCGACAACGGCAAGCTCTACGCGGGCTTTGACGAGGCTTTTGCGCTTGAAATGGCAAAGCTTTGCGCCGTGGCGGACGTTATCGTTCCCAACTTGACCGAGGCATGCTTTATGCTGGGCGAGCCATACGTTGCGCAGGGGTATAGTGAGCAATATATCCGCTCCATGCTCAAAAAGCTGTGCGCCCTCGGCTGCCGCCATGCAGTTATAACGGGCGTTGAACTGACACCCGGAAAGCTGGGCTGCTACGGATACGACAGCAAGACCGACACCTACTTTTTCGATTACAACGAAAAGCTGCCCCAGAGCTTTCACGGCACGGGCGACATCTTTGCCTCAGTCTGCTTTTCCTGCCTTACAAACGGACATAGCCTCAAGAGGGCCTGCTCGGTTGCTGCCGACTTTGTTTGCGACTCTATCGTAGCCACCACGAGCGACGAAAACCCCATCTGGTACGGCGTGCATTTTGAAAAGGTGCTGTCAAGCGGAAAATATTTACCAAGCAAAATTTAATAATTTTAATGCTTATACACCCGTTTATTGTTGACAAAACAAAAGAACGGGTGTATAATTATTGTGTATAAATATGTGGAGGATACATATAATGAATGATATTGTAAAACAGTTATCCCTTATCGGAATCGTTCCCGTTATCAAGATCGACAGAGTTGAGGACGCAAAGCCACTGGCAAAAGCGCTTATCGAGGGCGGTCTGCCCTGCGCGGAGGTCACCTTCCGCACCGCTTGCGCAAAAGAGGCTATCGCCGCGATCGCAGAGGAATATCCCGAAATGATAGTAGGCGCGGGCACCGTTCTTACAAAAGAGCAGGTGGACGACGCTATCGAGGCAGGCGCAAAGTTTATCGTCAGCCCCGGATTCAACCCCGAAATAGTTAAATACTGCTTGAGCCGCGGGTGCCCCATGATCCCCGGCATCAACAATCCCTCGGGCATCGAGGCGGCGCTTGAGCTTGGCCTTGAAACAGTTAAATTCTTCCCCGCGGAGCAGTCCGGCGGAATCAATATGATAAAGGCTATGTCCGCGCCCTATGGCAAGGTTACCTTTATGCCCACGGGCGGCGTTTCCCCCTCTAACGTTAACGATTATCTTTCCTTTAATAAGATAGTTTGCTGCGGTGGAAGTTGGATGGTTAAGCCCGATATGATCGCGGCAGGCGATTTTGAGGGTATCAAAAAGCTGGTTCGCCAGGCGGTTGACACCATGCTCGGATTTAAGTTCCGCCACGTCGGCATCAATCCCTGCAACGATACTTCCGCAAATGCGGCAAACACCCTTTCAAATTACTTCTCCATGGATCAGAAGGCAGGCTCCAAGTCCATCTTCGTTGGCGCGGAGTTTGAGCTTATGAATGAACAAGGAATGGGAACGCACGGTCACGTCGCTATCGCGACCAACAACGTTGACCGCGCAGTTTATCACCTTGAGCGCCGCGGCGTTAAGTTTGACTACTCCACAGCGCTCTACGACGACAAGGGCAATATGAAGTTCATCTACCTGGCAGACGAGATCAACGGTTTTGCCTATCATCTTGTAAAATAAGGAAAGGAAAAATACATAATGGCAAAGGTTATTACATTTGGCGAGCTGATGCTCCGTCTTCAGCCCTACAACTATGAAAGATTCGTTCAGTGTGACCACGTTGAGTTCACCTTCGGCGGCGGCGAGGCAAACGGTGCGGTATCTCTCGCAAATTACGGTATCGATGCGGCTTACGTAACCAAGCTCCCTGCTCACGCTATCGGTCAGGCGGCGGTTAACAGTCTTCGTCGTTACGGCGTTGACACCACAAAGATCGTTCGCGGCGGCGATAGAGTTGGTATCTACTTTAACGAAAAGGGCGCTTCTCAGCGTGGCTCCGTTTGTATCTATGACCGTGCCAACTCCGCCATTGCAAAGGCAGAGCCCGCCGATTTCGACTGGGATGCCATCTTTGAGGGCGCCGAGTGGTTCCACTTCACCGGCATCACGCCCGCCCTGGGCGAGAACCTGGTGGAGATCTGCCGGGAGGCCTGCAAGGCCGCCAAGG
>JAFQLG010000100.1 GCA_017414605.1 Clostridia bacterium | reverse complement strand
GTTTCTCCCGTTGAAGATGCAGAGCTTAAGCTTGACTACGAGGACGCGTTCAAGCTCGTAAAAGAGGGCTTGGCTCCCCTTGGCGAGAGGTATCAGGAGCTGCTCCAGCAAGCGCACGATAACCGCTGGATAGACGTTGAGGAAACCGCAGGAAAGAGAAGCGGCGCATACAGCTCAAGCGTTTACGGTCTTAAGCATCCTTACGTTCTGCTTAACTACCAGAAGACTACAAGTGACGTGTTCACTATAGCTCACGAGCTCGGTCATGCAATGCACTCCTACTTCTCCGAGAGAACTCAGCCTCAGGAAAAGGCGGACTATACTCTGTTTGTGGCAGAGGTTGCAAGTACTGTAAACGAGGTGCTCTTGCTCAAGTATCTGATGAAGACTACCAGCGACCAGAAGCTCAAGAAGTATCTTCTTTCTTACTATATGGATATGCTCAAGGGTACGCTGTTCCGCCAGACGCAGTTTGCTGAGTTTGAATATATAGCACACAGCATGGCAGAGAAGGGACAGCCCCTTACCAAGGAGTCGCTGTGCGAGGTATATCACAACCTTAACAAGAAATATTACGGCAGAAGTGTTGTATCCGATGATGAGATCGCTTACGAGTGGGCGAGAATTCCTCACTTCTATCGCGCGTTTTACGTATACAAGTACGCAACGGGTATAATCACGGCCGTTTCCATAGCCGAGAGGATATATAACGAGGGCCAAACCGCAGTGGACGATTACTTTAAGTTCTTGTCTTCGGGCGGCTCGGATAGTCCCGTTGAGTTGCTTAAGCTTGCGGGCGTTGACTTAACAAAGATGGATGCTTTCAATTCCTGCATGGCATCTTTCAAGGCTGCGCTGGAAGAGTTTGAGACGCTTGACTAATACTCACAAAGGAGAAAAACCTTGAAGATCAAAGAAGGTTTCGTTTTGCGGGAGGTAATGGGCAAAAAGGTCGTTATCGCGGTTGGCGATGCGAGCCTTACCTTTCGCGGCATGGTTCAACTGAATGAAACTGCGGCGGAAATATGGGATCACATATCAAAAGGATGCGCCAAGGAAGAAATCGTTGATGCTATGCTGGAAAAATATGACGTGCCTCGTCAAAGGCTTGAGGAGGACGTTGAGAGGAGCATAAGTCTGTTTTTGGAAAACGGAATGATAGAGCTATGATGAATACCGACATCAAGAGCATTCTTGAAGAAAAGGGCGTTTTCGTCAGCACAACTTCGGGCGTCAGCATGATGCCCATGCTTCGCGACAGGCGGGATACTATCGTTATAAAGCCTTGTACCGAAAGACCTCGCAAACGCGACGTTGTGCTATACCTCAGGGATGACGGATACGTTCTGCATCGAATAATCGGAGAGCGCGCCGATGGCTTTGTTATTCGCGGTGACAACTGTGTGGCAAAGGAATTTGGCATTACAGAGGACATGATAATAGGCAGGCTATGCGAATTTTACCGAGATGAAGAGCGGGTGGATATGAGCAGGCTCTCTTATCGCGCTTATAGCGCCGCTATATGTTGGCTCAATCCGATTCTTACCCTTTTACATCGGATAAAATGTAAGCTGTGCGCATCGAGAAAGCGCAAAAACTAACGGCAACGGAGATGTTTTAATGGCAGATATCAAGCAAATCATATCTAAAAATATTGCATCGCTTCGTCATAAGAGCGGGCTGACGCAGCTGGAGCTGGCGGAAAAGCTGAACTATTCCGACAAGGCGATATCAAAATGGGAAAGAGGAGAATCTATTCCCGATATCGTGGTACTTAAAGCCATTGCCGATCTTTTTGAGGTGACGGTGGATCAGCTGATAAGCGAGCAGGATCCCAATGCCATCGAAAAGGAAGTGGACGCGGATCAGCAAAAGCAAAATCAGGCAAAGAAGCACCGCATGCACAATGCTGTAACGGCAATGAGCGTGGTGCTTTGCTGGGTGATAGCGGTTCTTGTGTTCATTGTTCTGTACACGTCCTCAATTTCGGGTAGTGCGGCATATCTGACTTTCGTTTATGCGGTCGTTGCTTCGCTTATAGTGTGGCTGGTATTCAACTCTATCTGGCATAACAGGCGCCGCAATTATCTTATCGTATCCTTGTTGATGTGGTCGGTTCTTGTTTCGGCGCATCTCTCGGTGCTGGCGGGCGGATACAATCTTTGGCTCATATATTTGTTGGGCATTCCCGGCCAGCTTATAATAAGCTTGTGGGCGGCGATGGGACGAAAGAAATAATAAAGAAAAGCGATAGCGCAGGGCGCTATCGCTTTTCTTTATGCTCCAAAGATAAGATAAACGATCACAAGCATCAATAGAGGAACGATACTTCCCGATATAAGCTCCTTGAGAGTGTGTCGTTTTGTGGTAAGGCTTGAAACAAAGGCGGGAATTATGAGTATTGCAAAGACGATCGCCGCAATGTACTGTCCAAGATAAAGCAACATTGCCGCAGGGCCAACGCTTCCGCAGGCGTGACCGCTCGCCTTGAATTTGAACACCTTGTCGCAAATGAATATGCACAATCCGCAAAGCACGTATTCACAAAAGACCATTTTAAGCTCTCTGGGAGCGTTGAAAATAAGCACAGTTATCATTCCCAGAACGTATCCCGCAAAGGAGAAGATCACCGCAAGCTTGCGCTGACCCTCGCGTCCGCGATCCTTGTAGCGCGGTATGAATTTTTGTAGCGGATATGCCAACAAGGGAAGAACGGTGAGAAAGAAAATTCCGGCAAGCAAAAACCATACGTTGCCTATATATTCTGGTCTTGTGAAAAATAAGACCAAAAGCAATGCTGTCGCAAATACGGGCGGAACTGTTACCACCCTTGTAAAGAAAGATAATTTGTTCATAACGTTTACTCCGTTTTATCTATATTTTAATGCTTTGATTGCAGCTTCAGTTTTCGTTGCGCAATCTGCTGCGAGCATATAGCCTATGTAAAATGTAGGTGTTGTATCTCAGAATGGCAACGGCCATAAGACTTAATATGAGATTTACAACGAATATTGGCACCCAGATTGCAGGTGATGCGCAAGGAGGAATGAAAAGTATCAGAAAGCCAAGCAAGCCGTTTGCCAGATGGATGGTGACACCGAAATTTGCCTCAAGTAAAAAACGTTCAAGATAGTCGATTTTGCTGATGCTCTCAACCTTTCCTTTGTCAAAACCCGTAAACAAGCCCAGCTGCGGTACCTTATCCTTCCAGCGCTTAATTGCAAATTTGTTATAGAAAAGATGCTCTTTTTTTGAAACGCGGAACGGCTTTGAGTCGGGGGCGAACCACGCTTTTGGGAATAGGCGGCGAATAACAAGCGCGGAAAGCCCGTCTATTGCGACTGTGGCTATAACGCCTATTGACACGGCAACGGTGTTGTTAAGTAGTATTTCGGGAGAAAAAGAGGGCAGGCTGTTTGCCAATATTATCAGCGTTGAGCATATAAGGATTATTATCAGGTAGAGCATGCGTCGACCTCTCCTTCTGTTGTATACTCAAGCTTTTTGCCGTAAAAGCTCTCGTAGGTTGATTTCCACATCTCATAGTTTTTGCGGCACATATATTCGCAGTTATCTCTTACACTTGCCTCTTCCTTTGGAAAAATGGCGGGGAGTATGTGTACCGTATAGGCTTGAACGGGCAAGCCGTCGACGTCCGATCTCTCGGTGTCCTCGAGCGTAATGAATATGGGAAGAACGGGCGCGTTGCTTTTTGCGGCGAAACGGAAGGCGCCGAGCTTTAAGGGACGGGGCTTTTTGTAGTTATACCACATTCCTTGCTCGGGATATATCAAAATTTTTTCGCCTCTGTCGAGTAAGACTGATATTGCGCTCATCAATTCCTTAAGGCAGGAAAAGTTTGACGAAAGGGGAAGGGTGTTGCAATGGCGAAAGAGAAATCCGTAAAATCCGCCAAAAGAGGTATAGTTTCCCTCGCGTATCACCTTGTAAAGACGGTATTTGCTTTTGAGAGCAGGCGCTATTGCAAGGTTTACAGCGTAATTGTCAAACGCGTTGAAATGATTGCAGGTGACAAGCGCGCCTATATTCCTTATGGCATCAAGGTTTTCCTTGCCTCGTATTTCCTTGATGACCACATCGCCGCGCTTCAACATACCCTCGAAATGGTGCTCTCCCAGCATACTTGACAGAGTTGCGAGAACCCTTGTAGAGAACTTTTTGCCTGTGTAATCAACAGTTCCCGGCGTTAGCGGAACAGTTGGAGGATCGTCCTCTGCATCATGGTCAAAAAGGCCCAGACGCTCAAGCTCCTCAATTCTCTCAAGCACCTTTAGCCTTGAATCTGAGATAGCCATTATATCGCCTCCGCGGGATTTGCCGCATTGTCAGATAGGTCGAAAAAGTCAAAGGAAATAAGATCTATTTCCTCCATCGCGCTTTGCAGCTTCAACTCATTTTCTGTTTCAAGCTTTGCCAGGGCTGCAAGTGCATCGTATTGATTTTGATCTCTCAGCTTTTGCTCATCGGTGTATGCTGTCTTCATGTTAGCGAAATAGCGATAATATGGTGTGCGCTTTGCATATTTCCAGAAATATTCGCCATAAACTATGCCGTCGTATCTCCAGGGCTTGAAGTTTATCTTGTAGTGTATGATATGGGGGACTTTTTTGGGATTTGAAGAGGGAAGGGGCGTTTTGTTCCAACTTTTGCTCAAATGCTTGAGATTGTCGCGGCAAAGAACGTTGAGATAATCCTGGTCCTGCGCAACGGTGTAGGTGCGCTCTCCCAAAAGCTGAGCAAACCTTTCTTCCATATGCATTTTTCTCATTGCATCAAGGTTCATAAGCATTATGCCCGCATTAAAGTAGTCCCAACGCGAAATGCCGAGAACCACCTCGGAATATTCAGCAAATACGTCAATGTCCGATACTATTTCGTCCGTGATAACACCCGCAAGGCGAGATCCAATCGAGTATTTGTACATTTTTGCGATATCGCAAGTGATGACTATGTCGCAGTCGAGATATATTCCCTTATCGTATTGGGGGAACATCTCGGGTATAAAAAATCGATAATAGGTTGTGTTTGTGTAGTAGTCGCGAATGTGGAGAGCGCGGCAAATTGAAGCAAGACGTTCTGTAACGCTTACAAAGTTTATGCCTACGTTTGGCTCCTGCATATCGAGAATGGCGGTTTTGCTATCCTCGCTTAGCTTATCAACCAGAACGGTGATCTCATAGTTGTTTTTGGGTGAGCTGTTATCTATAAGTGAGCGCAGAGCAACGGCAAGCTGAGGTATATAGTTGTCGTCAACCGCGAAAAATATCGGTACTGTCTTAGTTGTTGTTTTTCCCATAACGTTATCCTCCTGTAAAGTGTGAGCGGTGCATAAAGGACGTGTTGACCGAGCCTAAATGCGGTAATAATAAAAATGCCGCGCGCCATTCGGCGCGCCTGCACTAATATATTATATCAATTCAAGGATAAAATCAATAAACTGTTGTTCAAGTCTGCTCTACAAAACCAAAAGGCCGACTCTACCGAGCGAAAACGGCAACTCTACTCGCAGTAGAGTTGCCGTTTTTCCTTTGTGATTCAAGGGGTTTATGCGCGCAGGGCGCGGTATTCCGTCAAGCTGTACAAAGTGTAGCGCTTGAAGAATTTGTTCATTGCATATTCGTCCGAGAAGCCGCAAAGCTCGCTGATCTCCCTGAAGGTGAGAGCGGTTGAAGCCACGAACTCCTCTATTTTTCCCAGCCTCTGGCGGTTGATCTCTTGCTTGAGTGTCTTGCCTGTAACCGATACAAAAATACGGTTGAGGTGGCGTTCGCTTATATTAAGTCGCTTTGCAACGTCGGCAGGGGCAACACCGATACCGTTAAAATCGGCGATAAATCTGCGCGCGCGGGCCACTCTTGCCTCGTTTTCGCTCATTTGCTCTATTTCGGCGGCGCTCTGCGCGCGGTATGGGAGCACGGATTCAATAAATTCAAGCATGAAACACTCAAGGTAGCCTGTGACAAGTCGGCGGCGGAGGGCATCATCGTGATACTTCTTGCCAACAACGATACCTAAAAGCTCTCTCATGTATTTTGACTCGTGATAGGGTAAAAGTTTTGATATTTCGCGCGGCAGCAGGCGCAGGGTCGGGTCCTTTATATCAAGCGAAAAAGCCATGATAAAGCGCGCGCCCGCACCGTCACCGTCCACTATCTGATGAAAGGTGTCGGGCGGAATAACGATGAAATCGGACTGCTCAACGGTTATGCGCTTGTTTTCGCCAACCAGCATGACGATTCGGCCTTCCAGCGCGTACTGTATTTCGTAAAATGTGTGCTTGGTGTATTCCGTAAACAGACTTTCCGTTTCGCTACCTATAACGCGCGCCCAATAAACGCGGCATTTTATAAGCTCGTTTTCTATTTCAATGTCATATTTTCCAATGGAATGCGAGGTTCGGTGAAACATCGAATCAACGTTTTGCAAGGACTCGTTCAACTCAAAAAGCCTCCGTTTTTTGATTTATATTCACATTATAGCGCTTTTGGACGATAAAATCAATACAAAATGTCCAAAAAAATCAATAAAATGTCCAAAATGTTGGCGAAATAGGGATATTATGTCCAATTCAGCTATTGTCTTACTGTTTGCTCGGGGGTATAATGGGCATAGAGAGGAGGGATGACGCATGGATGCTTTTTACGAGATGTTTAATATCGTAGTTTTGTTTGTTGCCTTGCTGATACCGGGATACGTTCTGGGTAAAGCAAATCTTGTGGAAGGCTCTACTATGGTTTCCTTCAGCAATATACTCATGTACGTTGCAATGCCCGCCCTGGTGCTGTGCAAGCTTATATCTATGGATATGAGCGACGTAGGCGCATGGGAGATAGTGATTGCCGCTGCTCTGCCTGCGCTTCTGGTATTGGTGCTTTCTGCCTTATCGCGCATCCTCCCGATGAGTGACGTTGCGAGGGAGCGCGCGCTGAGATTTTGCTCGGTCTTTCCCAATTGCGGATTTATGGGAATACCTTTGGCGGCGGCAATGTGGCCGGATCAACCAAAGATAGTTCTTTACGTTTCTATCTTCAACGTTGTAAACACTTTTTTGATACTGACCGTTGGCGTGTATGCGCTTTCAGGCGAAAAAAAGCAGATAAACGTTAAAAAAACTCTGATAAGTCCGATATTTTTTGCAATCGTTGTGGGTGTGATATGCGCTGCCTTTGGACTTGGCGAGAAAATGACCTTTTTGGGCAATTATTCAAATTTGTTGGCTCAGCTTACCACGCCGCTTTCAATGCTGGCGGCAGGATACGAGCTTTCAAATCTTCATCTCTTGAAAATGTGGAAGAACTGGGGCATTTACTTTTCGTCGCTGTTAAAGCTGGTGGTATCTCCCCTTATCGCTCTCGGCGTTCTTTCACTTTGTAGATTTGTTTTCGGCATCAGCATTTGTCGGGAAATGGCAATGGCGATGCTTGTGGCAAGCTCGGTGTCGGCGGCGGCAAGCGGACCTTCGATGGCGAAAAAGTACGGCGCGGATTCGGAATACGCCGCAACGCTCACGCTTTCGGGCACTTTACTTTGTGTGGTGACTATGCCACTTATGTATCTTTTGTTTGATCTTGTCTTTTGACAAGCAATATAAAAATTATTTACGTCGCAGAGCGACGGGGAGGTATTACAATATGATGAAATTAGGTTGCGGAACAGTGCTTTTCCGAAAGTATGACCTTGAGCGCAGTCTGGACGCCATCAGAAACATCGGATTCGAGTATTTTGAGACGCAGGCAGTTGGTCCTTGGTGTCCTCACGTAAACGTTGAGAAGGATGACCCCGAGAACCTCGTCAGGCTCAAGGAAAAGTTCGGTTTCAAGGCTATCACGGGACTTTGGTCGCTGGATGGAAACATCATCTCCAATCCCAACGCGGTAAAGAGCGGAATCCGTTCTATCGAGTGGGCGGCGGCAGCAGGTATTCCCGTGCTCCACACGGGTGACGGTCACAAGCCCGAGGATATGAGCGACGAGGATGCTTACAAGGTGCTTGAGGAAAAGCTTGGACTTATTCTCGAGGCGGCTGCAAAGAACAACGTTACCGTTGCAATAGAGCCTCACGGAACCTTCTCTCTTACGGCAGAGGGACTCCAGAAGATGATGAAGATGGGCGATCCCAAGGTTCTCGGCATCAATTACGACGCATGCAACATTTTCCGCGCAGGATACGTTGAGAGCGGAAACGGCAAGTCCGGCTGGAAGAGCACAGGTAACGGAGCAAGCGAGGTAGAGGTGCTTAAGACTGTTATCGACCGAGTTGTTCACTGTCACGCAAAGGATATAAACGAGCAGAGGATCTGCGTTGCAACGGGCGAGGGAATCGTTAACGTAAAGGGCTGTGTAGAGCTTCTTAAGGCAAGCGGCTACGAGGGCGTTATTTCCGTTGAGACCGAGGGCGACAACGACACCTTTGAAGAGGTCGTAGAGCTCGCCGCAAAGAGCTATAAATATCTCAACGATATCATTAGAGCATAATTATACTACATAAGGAGAATTGCTAATATGAAAAAGTATAACGTTGGTATTATCGGATGCGGAGATATAAGCTTCCAGTATCTCAGAAACGCAAGAGACGTATTTATGGATTACTTCAAGGTTACCGTTCTGGGCGACCTCGTTGTTGAAAAGGCAAAGGCAAGAGCTGCTGAATTCGGTATTGAAAAATACGGCACTCCCGACCTCGTATATGAGGACAAGGACGTTGACATCATCATCAACCTCACCGTTCCCATGGCTCACGAGGAAGTTAACATCAAAGCACTTGAATCCGGAAAGCACGTTTATTCCGAAAAGCCTCTGGCAACCAGCCGCGAGGGCATTAAGAGAATAATGGAAGTTGCAAAGAAGTGCGGCAAGAGAGTTGGCTGCGCTCCCGATAGCTTTATGAGCGCTCCTATGCAGACCGCAAAGAAGGCTATCGAGGAGGATTGGATCGGCGCACCTCTTGGCGTAAGCGCTCTTTGTCCTATGAGAGGAAACGAGTTCTGGAGACCCGACTGTGACTTCTTCTACAAGAAGGGTGCAGGACCTATGCTTGACATGGCTCCTTATTATCTTAACGTTTTCGTAAGCCTCTTTGGTCCTATCGACAGCGTATACAGCATGCAGAAAAAGACATTTGAGCAGAGAACCATCAAGGTTGCTCCTCGCCGCGGCGACAAGATCGACGTTGAGATCCCCACTCACGTATGCTCCACGCTCCGCTTTGAGAACGGCATGATCGGTAGCTTCACCAACTCCTTTGATATCTGGGATTCCAAAACTCCCAAGATCGAGGTTTACGGCGAGAAGGGCTCTATGCTCATTCCCGACCCCAATATGTATGATGGCGAGGTTCTCGTAAAGAGATTCAGAGATACCGAATGGCGTCCTATGCCCCAGTTCATCGAGTATGCAAAGTACGGACGCGGCGCAGGCGTTATGGATATGATCAAGTCCATTGAGGCTGACAGACCTCACAAGGCATCCGCCGAGCTTGCTTACCACGTTACCGACGTTATCTTGTCTATGGACGAGGCAGCTGAGGCAAAGGGTGAGAAGAAGGTTGAGTCCACCGTTGAGCAGCCCAAGGGCATCTTCCTTGAGCAGGATCCTATTCTCTGGGCATAATCGCAACAAAAATAAAAAAACCCGCCTCACAGAATTGTGGGGCGGCTTTTTTGTACATTCTCCGCGTGCGTTTTTTGTGCAAAATGACCGCCGGATTTTTGCGTTGGCATAAAACGGAGTTTGGGGGGAGATAATAGTGGTAAAGAGAGGCGGATATAATAAATATGTACGAAACACATCGGGAAAGTGAATTATGTTCATCTTGTTTTGCTGTGATTTACTGCGCTCATGCGGATTTTTGGGAGCGCCAGAACGGCAAAATTATGCAATTTTATTGTGCGAAATGTACAAGTAATTTTTAACTTTTGTTAACACAATGCATATATTTTCTGAAATTGCGCTTTTGGGGGCATTTTGGGCGAAAAATATTGACAAGAGAATGGGTTTGTGATATAATGTTCCTTGAATGTGTTTGGCCTCTTGTGGCTGATCTGAGGCTCGAAAATCGCTTTTTTCGGGGTTCAGATTAGCTACATGGGAATCAAATTACATGTCAAAAAATATAATTTCATAATAAGAAAGGGAAAAGAAAAATGAAAAAGCTTTTCGCAATTCTCCTTTGTGCTTGCATGCTCGTTGCTGTAGTAGCATGTGACACCCCCGCAAAAGAAGCTGAGTACAAGCTCGGTATGGGCGTTGTTGTTGATATGAACAGCTCCGCAACCGGCAATGCTCAGGTTGACGCTACCGTTGCAACCGTTGTTACCGATGCTGACGGTAAGATCGTTGCTTGCCGCATCGACGTTGCTCAGAACAAGATGACTGTTACCGGCGGCGCAGTTGAGGCTGCAAAGGAATTCAAGACCAAGATGGAGCTTGGTGACGACTACAACATGGCTAAGTACGGTCAGTCTATGGACTGGAACAAGGACGGCGTTGTTAAGGAGTGGTACGAGCAGGCTAAGGCATTCGAGTCTTACGTTGTTGGTAAGACTGTTGCTGAGGTTGAGGGTATCAAGACTCAGGTCGTTGTGGGCGCAGGATACGTTATCGCTGAAGACAAGGCTCTTCTCGATGCAGGTTGCACCATCCAGATCACTGACTTCATCGCTGCAGTTGTTAAGGCTTGCAAGGACGAGCAGGGCATGAGCTTCAAGACCGCTGCTACCGTCACTCTCGGCGTTGCTGCAAAGACCACC
>JAFQLG010000099.1 GCA_017414605.1 Clostridia bacterium | reverse complement strand
TCTGTGGGCTCATGACAGTACACCTCATAATTTGCAAATCCGTAATCCAAAAGTCGTGTTGCCAATCCGTTTCGGATATCTCTCGTTTCGGCTCCCATAATTACACAAATGAGCGAAACTCCGTCGCGCTCGGCGGTCGCGCTGATGCAAAAGCCCGCCTTGCTCGTTGAGCCGGTTTTAAGTCCCGTACAACCTCTATAATAGCGCACAAGTCTGTTGGTGTTGGTCAGTCCAAACGTGCCGCCGCGCACCGTATCCATCCAGATAGAGCTATATTCAAGTATCTTTTCGTGCTTTATCAGCTCGCGCGACATTATGGCAATATCTCGGGCACTTGTAAGGTGATTTTGTGCGGTATCGTCAAGGCCGTTTGTGTTTTCAAAGGTCGTATTCTTCATTCCGAGCTCGGCGGCGCGCTCGTTCATCTGTCTGACGAACGCCTCCTCGCTTCCCGATACGAATTCCGCGAGTGCGCAAGCCGCATCGTTTGCAGAAGATATAACCACGCTCTTGAGCATATCTTCAACACTCATCTGTTCCCCCTCTTTGAGATATATCTGCGAGCCGCCCATGCTTGCCGCATGGGCACTCGTAACGACCGTGTCGTCAAGCTTAATTTTCCCCGCTTCTATGGCTTCCATAACTAAAAGCAGAGTCATAATTTTGGTAACAGATGCGGGTGGAAGTGCCTCGTCGGCATTTTGCTCAAAAAGCACTGCGCCCGTTTTGGCGTCCAAGAGTATTGCGCTCTTGCAATCAAGCTGCATATCTGCGCTCGGCCCGGCTGTTGGCGTGGCTTGGATTTCGCTTGCCGAGCCCGTCATAGCAAGGCTAGCGACAAGCATTGCGGCTACAAGAATAATTGCCGCAGCTTTTCTGATTTTTTGAATAAACATAAAAACATCACCTCTCGCTTGATTATATTTTAGCGAGGGGTGACGTTATGAATATTTATGTTTATTTTTAGTGTTTCAGGTCGCGGACAAGCACTATATGGCGTTATTTCTTGCGCTTTTCTTGTCTTGCAGCCTTGTTGATGGCTTTTATGTGGGCAAAGGTGACGTCCTCACCCTTCTCTGCGAGCATCGTCAACCACCCTTCAAGCATATCGGCGGTCTGCACGTGCATCTTTTCGCGCGCGTTTCCGCGGTTGTAATACTCAAGAGCCGAGCTGTCCTTGTACTTTTCGCCCTGATATATCTTGCTTGCGGCAACTCTGTCGCAGAACATCTCGGTTACGTAGTTCAGCGGCATAGGCACGGGCACGTATTTCTTTTCCGCGGGGTCAAGATCCACCCAATATTCAAAATGATGCTTATTTCTTCCCTTGTGGTGCAGCCATGCCAAAGAATAGCCAAAAAGCTCTCTTTCCTTTTCATTTGGACTTCTCGTTCCGAGATAATACTTAGCGCCCGAAACAAACTCCGCGGGACTATACTTTGACAGGTCATGGAGCAAGCCCTGTGCGCCAATGCCCGCGAGGAAGCAATGCTTTATTACGCAATGGCGATGCCTGGTTATTGTTCTGAAATGCTTTATGGGATGAGCCACGGCGACTCTCCTTTCTCAAGATCAAATTTTATTTACGGGAGATACGAGATTTACTCTATCCAAGAGGTTGAGCCCCTTGTGATCTGCCACGAGCTGCTCGGCATGCTTTAACACCGTTTCGTTGAGCATGTTTTTGGGATCGTGCGCATCGCTGCCGAACACGACGTCACAGCCTATCTCCGAGGCGAGCTGCCAGAACGGCAACGAGGGATAATGGCGCATCTGCTGCATGCCGCAAAAGTTGAATTCAAGCGGCATTTTGTGGTCGTTTGCGCACTTTATCAGCCTTGCCATCTCGCGCTCGTATATCTCAACGGGGCCCGAAAAATTGCAAAGGTCGGGGTGCGCCACGTAGGTGAATTTGCCCGTTTTTATCGCCTCGCAGGTAAGATCGACGTAGTTGACCAATGAAGATTCGGGACGTCCCTCCTTGCCAAGCCAGAAGTTGTCCTTAAGCGTTTCAAAATGCTGTCCCAATATGATATAGTCAGTGGGAAACTGCGAAATGAAGTCAATAAATCCATCGAAGGCATCGCGAAAATACTCAACCTCAAAGCCGATATGGACTTTGATGTCATTTTTATATTCCTCGCGCAGAGCCAGTAGCGTATTGACGTAATCCTCGGTCTCGTCAAGCTTCATTCTGACCTCCAAGACCTTGGTGCATTCCTCTCTCAAAACCGACTCCGGCACAGGCATCGGACAATGGTCCGCAAATCCTATTTCGTCAAAGCCCGCCTTTATAGCCGCCTCAATATAGGCGCGCTCGTCATCGGGTGACGCATGTCCGCATCTATATGTGTGTGTATGGTAATTTGCAATCATTTTGGGTTCTCCGAAAAAAATTAAAGTAGTTCTCCGAATATTATAGCACTTTTGTCGCGATTTGTCCATAATGCTATCAAAATTTATCTAAAAAAAGAGGAAGAACGACTTGCAAAACTTAACCGTTCTTCCCTTGCTTTTATTTGTTCAACACTTTGTTAAGATACTGTCCTGTGTAGGACGTGGGGTGATTGGCGACCTCTTCGGGTGTGCCCTCGGCAACGATCGTGCCTCCGCCGTCACCGCCCTCGGGACCAAGATCGATAATGTGGTCGGCACACTTGATAACGTCCAGGTTATGCTCTATTACAAGCACGGTATTTCCGCCGTCACATATCATTTGCAAAACCTCAAGAAGCTTTGCAACGTCCGCGGTGTGAAGTCCTGTCGTGGGCTCGTCCAGAATATAGATGGTCTTGCCCGTTGAGCGCTTTGCAAGCTCGGTTGCAAGCTTTACTCTCTGCGCCTCTCCGCCCGAAAGCGTGGTGGACGACTGACCTATCTTGATATAGCCAAGCCCTACGTCATAAAGCGTTTGAAGCTTTCTTCTTATCTTGGGCAGACCGTCAAAGAAGCTAAGTCCCTCCTCAACCGTCATATCAAGCACGTCAAAGATGCTTTTGCCCTTGTATTTTACCTCAAGCGTGTCGGCGTTGTAGCGCTTGCCCTTACACACGTCGCACTTTACGTAGACGTCGGGCAAAAAGTGCATCTCTATACATTTTACGCCGTCACCCTCGCACGTCTCACAGCGTCCGCCCTTTACGTTAAAGGAAAATCTTCCCGCGCTATAACCGCGTGCCTTTGCGTCCTTGGTCGATGCGAAAAGGTCGCGAATGTCGGTAAACAGTCCGGTATAGGTAGCAGGATTGGAGCGCGGAGTGCGTCCGATGGGACTTTGATCTATGCATATGACCTTATCAAGATGCTCAAGACCTATAACGTCCTCACATTTGCCGGGGTAAGCTATGGCGCGGTTTAGGTCGTGCGCAAGCTTTGGATAAAGTATTCCGTTTACCAAAGAGGACTTTCCGCTACCCGAAACGCCCGTTACGCAAACAAATTTTCCAAGCGGAATATTTACGTCTATATTCTTCAAATTGTGCTCTGCCGCGCCCTTGACGCAAAGGTAATTTCCGTTACCCTCGCGGCGCTTTTCGGGAACGGCGATCTTTCGTCTTCCCGAGAGGTATGCGCCCGTAATTGAATCGGCATTTTGCTTTATCTCATCGGGTGTTCCGCATGCCACTACCTGACCGCCGTGCACACCCGCACCGGGACCTATATCTACGATATAGTCGGACTTCTCCATCGTCTCTTCGTCGTGCTCTACGACGATAACGGTATTGCCCAAGTCACGCAGTTTTTTGAGCGTGGCGATGAGCTTGGAATTATCTCTTTGATGCAAGCCTATGCTGGGCTCGTCAAGTATATAAAGCACGCCGACAAGGGACGAGCCTATCTGCGTTGCAAGTCTTATTCTCTGCGCTTCACCGCCCGAAAGCGTACCTGCTTTTCTGGCAAGAGTAAGGTAGTCAAGTCCAACGCTGACAAGGAATCCAAGCCTTGCCTTTATCTCCTTGATTATCTCGCGAGCAATGGCGGTCTCGGTTTCGGTAAGCTTCAAATTGCAGATGAAGTCAAGCGCGCCCTCTATGGACATTGAGCAAAGCTCGTGGATATTGACACCGCCCACCGTTACTGCCAACGACATAGGATTAAGTCTTTGTCCGCCGCAATGCTCGCAGGCGCTTTCCTCTATAAACTGCTCGTAATATTCGGGGCTCATACCGTATTGCAGGCGCTGCTGCATCATCTTGACAACGCCGTCAAACTTAACGCTCTTGCGGTGCGCCTCACCGCCGAAATATCTTACCACGTCATAGGCTTCGTCGCCCGTGCCGTAAAGCAGAGCATTATAAGCCTTATCGGAAAAGTCCTTAAGCGGCATGTCAAGCGTAAATCCAAAACGCTCTCCGACGGCGCGGAAAAGCGGCCCGTTCCAGCTCTCCTCCTCCAAGGACTTGAAGCCGTTTACGTTTATCGCTCCCTCCGACAAGGAAAGCTTTTTATTTGGTATAACGCTGTCTATTGATATTTTCCTTGTATCGCCAAGTCCCGAGCAATGCGGACACGCGCCCTGCGGATTGTTAAACGAGAACATACGGGGCTCAAATTCGCCAACCGATATTCCATGCTCCTCGCAGGCATAAGACTGCGAGAACGAAAGCTCTCCACCCTCGTTCTCCTCCTGCCCCTTGGAAATAGGAACGACTATAAGATGCCCATCCGCAAGCGACAGCGCCGTTTCGACCGAGTCGGCAAGGCGGGGGCGTATTCCCTCTCTCATAACAAGTCGGTCAACTACTATCTCTATGGAGTGCTTTTTATTTTTATCAAGCTTTATCTCCTCGGAAAGCTCATAAAGATTGCCGTCCACGCGCACGCGCACGTAGCCGCTCTTTTTTGCGTCCGAAAGCACCTTTTCGTGCATTCCCTTTTGTTGACGGACAACGGGCGCAACTATGAGAAATCTTTGACCCTCGGGGAGCTTCATGATTCTCTCAATTATACTCTCGGTGCTTTGCTTTCTTATCTCCTTGCCGCAAACGGGACAGTGCGGTACACCGATGCGCGCGTACAAAAGGCGCAGATAATCGTATATTTCGGTCACCGTTCCGACGGTGGAACGCGGATTTTGCGAGGTGGTCTTCTGGTCTATCGATAT
>JAFQLG010000098.1 GCA_017414605.1 Clostridia bacterium | reverse complement strand
GTGTCGATGGGAAGAAGGAGAGAAACGCCGTTCTCCTCAGCTTTCTTCATCATATCCTTACAATATTCGATCTTTGTGTCGTCAAGCAAGGACTTTCCAACGCCGTATCCCTTAGCCGCAAGGAAGGTATATGCCATTCCGCCGCCGATAATAAGGGTGTCAACCTTGGTAAGAAGGTTGTTTATAACGTTGAGCTTATCGGAAACCTTTGCGCCGCCGAGAATTGCAACGAAAGGACGCTCGGGGTTGGAAAGCGCCTTACCCATAACGCCGATCTCCTTACCGATAAGGTAACCGCAAACCGCGGGGAGATATGCCGCAACGCCTGCAGTGGACGCATGCGCTCTGTGGGCGGTGCCGAATGCATCGTTTACGTAGAGTCCGTCCTCACCCGCAAGGTCAGCAAGAGCCTTTGCAAACTCGGGCTTATTCTTCTCCTCGCCCGCGTCAAAGCGTACGTTCTCAAGAAGCACGCAGGTTCCGTTTTCCATAGCGGCGATCTTTGCCTTTGCATCGTCACCAACGATGTCGGTTGCAAACGCTACCTTGCCGTCAAGATACTCGTTGAGCTTGTCCGCAACGATCTTAAGAGAAAACTTTTTAACGTCCTTCTTTGCCTTTTCAAGGTACTCTGCGGTTGCAGCTGCCTGCTCCTCTTCGGGAAGCTCGGCAACCTTCTTAAGCTCCTTCTTTGTGAGTTTGAAGCCGGGAGTAAAAATGTTATGGGGCTTGCCCATGTGAGAGGAAAGGATAACCTTTGCACCCTTTGCCATAAGATACTTGATCGTGGGAAGTGCTTCTACTATTCTTTTGTCGGAGGTGATAACACCGTCCTTGGAGGGAACGTTAAAGTCGCAACGAACGAAAACCTTTTGGCCCGCGCGTATCTCAACGTCTTCGATAGACTTCTTGTTGTAGGTCATTTGAAATAACCGCCTTTCATATTTTTGTCTGCGCCTCGGCGCGTATTTTTCTACCATATAATAGTTTATCACAATTTTTTGCATTATTCAAGAGTCAATCGGTAAAATTTTATACCCGCGCGCACGCGATTTTAATACATATTGACCGAAAAAGTAAAAATTCTCCGTTTTAGTTGACAACCCATCTAAAATGTGATAGAATTAGGCATACTTAATCCTGTCATAGGAGGAAACTATGGATACTGAAAAGCGTTTTGGATATTCAGGCAAGGACTATAAGAAATTCACCCTGTGGGGCTGGCTCATGCTTATAAGCTTTGGCCTGACCTATCTCTTTTTCTACAACGGACGCCAAAACATAAATCTCGTTATGGATATAATGGCGGATGAGCTTGGCACCACCACCGCGGCGCTCGGCGTTGTAGGCTCGGCACTTTTCTGGTGCTATGCCTTTGGACAGCTGATAAGCGGAAGACTAGGCGCCTTCTTCGGCTACAAGCGCTTTATGGCGGTCGGCGTTATAGGCTCAGCGGTTGTAAACCTTGTTATCTCGTTCCAACACTCCATTCCCGTAATCGCAGTGCTGTGGGGTCTTAACGGCTTCTTTCAGTCTATGGTGTGGTCAAACGGTATTGGCGTGCTCAACAAATGGTGGCCCAAGAAAAAGCGCGGCTTTGCCTCGGGTCTTGCCACAGCGTTTTCGGGTCTTGCACAGGTAGTTACCTATCTCACCATTCTGCTCTGCCTTGAGTGGAATCCCGAATGGGGCTGGCGCGCGGCATTCCGCTATCCTATGATACCTATGGTACTTATGCTTATCGCGTTTTTCTTCTTCTTTAAGGAAAAGCCCGAGGACGTGGGACTTGCTCCCTTTGCTGAGGAGGACGCAGAAACCGAAAGGCGTGATGCCGAGCTTGTTGAAAACGTAAACAAAAAAGGATTCTTTTATCCTTATAAGATGGTATTTTCCGAGCCCAAGGTCATAATCTTCTGCCTCATTTCCGCTATCGCGGGTGTTGGTCGCTACGGTCTGCTTACCTGGATACCCACCTACTTTATGGAGGAGATGGGACTTTCCATAAAGGACGGAATATTCAGCTCTATCCTTCTGCCCTTCGGTCAGGCGTGCGCTATGTTCGTGTTCCCCTTTATCACCGATAAGGTATTCAAGGGTCGCCGCGAGCCTATGATAGCTCTCGCCGCAGTCGTTACCTTTGTTGGCATGTGCATATTCCCCTTTATAACAAATCAGATGGTTGCTTCAATAATGCTCTTTGCGTTGGGCGTTTTCGCTATGGTAACGGGCGTTATCTGGGCGGTTGCCGGTGACATGGGCGGACGCGCATTCTCATCCACTGTGGTCGGCGTGCTGGACTGGGCGGTCTACATGGGCGCGGCGGTTCAGGCAATGGTATTCGGCTTTGTCAAAGATACTTTTGGTTGGCCCGCAGTATTTATTACGATCGGTTGTCTTTATATCATAATGCTTGTGCTGACGCTTATCGCAAGAAAGATGAAAACAAAGAGAATCTGATCATATCAACGAAAAAAAGAGAGAGGCTCGAGCCTCTCTCTTTTTTTGCTTATTTAAGTTCAAATTCTCCAAGCTTTGTGGAGATTATGTAACCGTCCTTTATCTCGCGCAGGCGCGCCATGTGGGGCTGACCTATGTGTATTTGCTGATGCTCCTTTGATTCCCATGCCTCAATGAGCAAAAGCTCGCAGGTGTCCTTTTCGGAAAAATAATAATCATATCTGATGCAGCCGTCCTCGGCAAGTACTGCGTCAAGTATTCCCTCTTTCCTTACTGCCTCAACAAACGCCTCTCTCTTGCCCTCAAAGCACTTAAACGTAACGTAAATTGTGTACATGGTGTTCTCCTTTTATTGATTATGTGTATATTGTATCATAAAAATGAGAGCGTGTCAACCAAATCATTTATAGCAAAGAAAAGGACGGAGACAAGCCCCGTCCTTTTCTTTGGCCTACCCGAACGGATTCGAACCGTTGACCTTCAGAGTCGGAGTCTGACGCGCTATCCAGCTGTGC
>JAFQLG010000097.1 GCA_017414605.1 Clostridia bacterium | reverse complement strand
GGTTATGTCGGGATACGCGCCCGAGCTTTCCTATTGCGCTTATTGCAGGGAAAAATATGCCGACTTTATGTATCTTGACGTTATGGGCGGAAAGCTTGTCTGTACCGACTGTATGGCAAAGCGAGGCAATGCCGCGCCGAGAATATCAAAGGACTTTGAGGATGTGCCCGAGGCGAGTATACTTTGCGGAGTGTCGCCCTCGGTGCTGGCGGCTCTGCGCTTTATCGCGGGCGCACCGCAGGGAAAGATATTTTCCTTTGAGCTAAAGGACGAGGGTGAGCTTTCGGACCTTGCTCGCGTAACCGAAAATTACATCGTCAGTCACCTGGGCAGAAGCTTTGATTCGCTTGAGTTTTACAAGACGCTCAAATAAAAAACGACGGCTCTTGCCGTCGTTTTTTATTAATTCCCAAACCGTCTTTTCCTCGGGTTTGGCTTTCTTTTGTAATTGCCCGTGAGGGCTCCGAGGACGCAGAAGAGCAGGGCTAATGCGTGCAAAAGCAAGCCTTGGAAAAAGGTGTAGCTTGACGTGGGCGCGCCCGTGAATATAAGCGAAAGCCCAAGCATCGCGATAGCGCACATAGCGCCGCACACAATTCCGCAAAGCATAGGAGATTGCTTCATCAGCTTGCAGGTTATAAATCCGCCCAAAAAGGATGACGGCAAAAGCGCCGCAAGCGCCAACGGTGCTATAAGTGAGGTCGGGTCGGGGCATGCGTAAGCCGCGGCGCAGGCGGCAGTGACCAGCATAAGCCCTGAAAGAGTAAAGCCGCCCAGGCCGATAAGCGCATTCTTTACAAGTGTTGTAAAAATCCCCGTTTCTTGTGCTGCGGTCTGTCTTGTGGCAGGTAGGGAAGAACGGCGCGCAGGGGCGCGACCCTTTGCCGCCAAGCGCGCGGGCGATTGCTTTTTATATAGTTCGTGCATAATAAAAACGCCTCCCATCAAACGTTTGATATCTTTCGATAAAACGTATGCCGGAAGAGGCGCTTTTATTACTTTTTTTGCTTATCAGTCAACCGAGTCCTCAGCTCTTACGTCCACGCGGCTGATAGCAGACTTGAGAATGCGTATCTTGGTGCGCTCGCGGCTGGTTTCGATAACGCAGGTCTCGTCCTTGATGCTGACTACCTTACCGATGATGCCGCCGATAGTGGTTATCTCATCACCAACCTGGAGGTTGTTTCTCATCTCTGCCTGCTGCTTTTCCTGCTTTTTCTGGGGGCGAATGCCAAAGAAATAGAATACAACGAAAACGGCAACGAGCATTACGATAGTAATTATCATAGAGCCGGTGTCGTTTGCGGGCGTTGTACCCGAGTTTGTAAGCATTAATGCGTTGATCATTTTAACGTTTCCTTTCGTAAAACTGTATTTTTTACATCCCTTTAATTGTAACCGCAAAAGGCGCTCTTGTCAATCACTTATTTGTAAATTTTTTATAGACGGGGTAAAATTTGCCCGCCTTTCAAAAAAATTTGGGCAACTTATTGAAATTTTTATATTGATGTGATATAATTACTCTGTATAAAAATGTGAAAACGGTATGGAATGGTTATTATGGCAAGAAAACAGTATCTTGAATGCGCAAAAATCATAAATACACACGGCGTGCGAGGTGACGTTAAGCTGGAGTCGCTTTGCGACACGGCTCAGGTGCTGGCAGGACTTAAAAGAGTCTTTGTCAAAGAGGGCGAGCTTTACGTTGAAAAGAAAGTATTGCATGCATCCGTCTTCAAGCAGTTCGTGATTGCGGGTATTGATGGAATCGACGATATGGACAAAGCGGAGGCGGCAAAGGGAACTATGCTCTATGCGGCAAGAGCCGATTTCAAGCTCAAAAAGGGAGCTTACTTTATCGCAGACCTTATCGGCCTTGAGGTAATAGACGAGGCGGACGGCAGAGTTTACGGCACGATCGCCGACGTTATAAACCGCGGCGCATCCGATATATACGTTGTAAATACGCCCGCGGGAGAGAGAATGATGCCCGTTGTTGACGAGTTTGTCAAGAAGGTAGATATAGACCGCGGAGTTTTCGTGCATAACATACCGGGACTTTTAACGGACGACTGAAAAAGGAATTTAGTATGAGATTTGATATAATGACGCTTTTTCCCGATCTTGTTGAATACGTGCTTGGAGAAAGCATAATCGGCAGAGCGAGAGAGAGCGGAGCAATAGAAGTAAGAACGCACAACATCCGCGATTATTCCGAGGACAAGCACCGTCGCGTTGACGATACTCCTTACGGCGGCGGAAAGGGAATGCTTATGATGGCGCCCCCGATCTATAATTGCTATAAGGCGATATTGGACGGTCAGGAGAGGGAAGGATTTGAGTGTGAAAAGCGCCGCGTGGTGTATATGTCGCCCGCAGGCAAGGTGCTTGATCAGAAAAAGGCAGAGGAACTTTCGGCATACGCCCATCAGCACGGCGTGGATGAGAACGAAGTTCCGTTTCTCAGTGTCGTTGTTGATGAG
>JAFQLG010000096.1 GCA_017414605.1 Clostridia bacterium | reverse complement strand
CTTCCTTGCATCGTATATGCGCTTGTTCTCATCTATCCTTGACAGCATACAGAATCTCGGCGCATTCTCCTCCGCTTCTGCTGCCGTTTCCACCCTTGCTTTCTCTGCCGTCCCCCCACTCGTTCCAACGGAAATGGGGGCTCCCTTTGATCCGTTTTGAATAACAACGTTAGCGGCCTTAGCAGTTCCGCTCTTTGAGCTGTTGGCAAGCATGACTATCACCAAAACGGCAATAATCAGGACAAGCAGGGCAAGATAGCAGACAATGGCATACTTTGATGCCGCTATGTCCAGCACGGTGTCCAATATGTTCGATGCACCTGCTGCGATGTTTAACCAAACTGTATGTAACATTTTCTTCTCCCCTTATTCATTACATAGTGGAAGACGCAGACGATACGCCCTGGTTTCTGACCGCTTTCGTGCAAAGAGGCAACTTATCCTCTCCAAATATCTGCTCTATTGCTTCCAAAAGGCTCTTGTCGCCCGATTTCACCTTGTCCTTTAGCAGCGACATGATCTCAGGCAAAAGATTAACGCACAGCGCTCTGTCCAAAGCGGTAAAAATATCCGTTTCCGCCACGGTCAGAATTGCGAGATATTTTTCCATCTGGAGCCACTGCTTGTTTCCTATTCTATAGGGAACGTATGTAGCAGTATAGGCTTCAAGCGCGTCAACCTTCTTCCAAAGCTCCTCGCTCATATAGAAACGACCCTTGTGCTGCTGAATAAAGTGGTCAAACTGATAATATCCTATTCCAACGTGTGCATTTACCTGCTCGGAAGGCTCGCATTCCTGCGCGCGCACTTGAGTAACTGCCGCCGCCTTTACGATGCCCGATTGAGCCAAAGTAATGCTCTCGCCCTCAGCAAGCTCCGCAATAAACCACATGTTTTCAGGAAGAACGAAATTAGCAGTTGGATTCTTAACGATAATACGGTTCTCTCTCAAGGGATTGCTGAAATATTTCAAATAAGGTATGAACAGATCAAACAGATCATGTGTGCTTACACCTCTGAATACTGCTAAGTGCATAGTGTTCTTGTTTTCTTTGGCGCTCTCAATGAGCTTTACAAGATCAGTTTTTTCATAGAGCCCATTTTCGTCCACGCGGAACATCAGATGCGTTCCCACGTATTCTTCGCGGAAGGTTTCTATGCATGCAGGGCAACCAAAATATTCTGCAAGCGTTCCGTAAAATTTATCTCTATCCGCGCCACTTATATCGGCTATCACCAAGCGTGATGCTGCCATTGCAGATATAAACTGCATGGTTTCCAAACTTGACAGCGATATGCCGCGATCGCGCATAAAGGCTTCAAGATCCGCCGCTGCGGCGGGCAGCTTATAGTTCAGGTCAATATATCTCGCAGTATCATCCACGTATGCCTGATCTTGCTCATCCGCTTCCTGCGAGGTGTTTACTGCATCAAACTCCTCAACGAAAAGCTCTTCTATCGAATCAAATTCCTTTTGCTCAGCGGCTTCCAGATATTTATCTTTACCCATCCTTGCCTCTGCCTCCTGCTTTTGTATGATTTTCTTTTTTCTGCACCCATCCACGATGAGCAACACGACGCCGGTCAATATAAGCGCTCCGCCGAGAATACACGTGATCTCGTTTAACCCTGCCGCTATAACCGCCACAACGGCGGCAACCGATAAAAGCGCGGCAATCAGCTTTAATCTCCAGCGTTTTTTGGGTCTTGCCACCCTGGGCTCAACCAAATATTCGTCTTTAATAATGTTGGTGTAAGCCTGTAAATAATCGGATTTTTGTTCTTTGCATGCGGCACAAGCCTCACCCTTAACAGTAAAGGAGCCGTTTAAGCGGATATCCTTTGCCGAAGCACCAACGTACACGTTGTACTTTCCGCTCTCACAAATCCACCTGTCAACCTCGGCATTGTAGAAGGAAAAGCCTGAAACGTCTACCCTTACCTCTTTCAGCTCACCGGGCTTAAGAAAGACTTTAACGAATCCGCACAACTGCTTTTTCGCTCTGATGCGGGAAGACTCGGGCTTTCCTATATAGACCTGTGCGATCTCTGCTCCGCCCATCTTGCCCGTATTCTTAACCAGGAATGATACCTCTTTGGCATTAGCTCGCAGATTTGAATATTCAAAGCAAGTGTAGCTAAGACCATGGCCAAAGGGAAATTCCATATCCAACTCGGAAGTATCGTAATGACGGTATCCCAAGAATTGTCCCACTTTGTTTTTGCCAAGATTCTTGCACTGTGTTAAGCGAGCAAAGTGATCCGCGGTGTTTTCATAAAGTGTGCTTGCGAGTTTTCCGGAGGGACATTCTCTACCCACAAGGATATCAGCCAGAGCCTCCGCGGCGTCAACCCCGCCGACAGATGCCAGCAAAACTGCCGAAAGATACGATGAAAATGACATATCGACCGCATAATCACAGTCCACGATACCAACTATTTTTTCGCGGTATTCTCTCAGCTCGTGAAGCAGCTCAACCTGATTTGCAGGCAGCGAAAGCATTCTTTGCCCCAAAGCCCTTCTGCCCTGCTCCTTGGTAACTCCAAGTAACACGATAACGCGGTCCGCCGCTTTTGCCAATTCCTTTGCCTTTTCGATATCTCCGCCTCTTATCAGCGCATCCTGCTCATATCCGTTAGCTTTTCCTATGAGCTGAACGCCGGCTTTTTTGCATACCGTTTCGGCAAAGTCCTCTGCACCTGCGATGTTTCCGATCACCGCAACGCGATTTTGCGCCTTTAACGGTAATATCTCCTTTTGGTTTTTCAAAAGGACGCAGGCTGCCGACAGAGCCTCTTTTTTTATATTCTTTTCATTGATTGATGCGTTTGCGGCATTGTCCGAGATCTCGTGTGCAAAATCCAACACCCGACTAACGGCTCTATCCAGCATTTCATCGCTGACGGCGCTTCCGTCCTGCAACGCGTCGTCCAGGTCCTCTGCGGAAACGATCTCTTTCTTGATCGCATCCAGCATGTAACGGTATTTTTCATAAGCGCTCTCCAGGGCAGTAGCTCCGCCGTAAAGCACGATCTTTCCGTCCAAAATAGCCGCAAGCGTTGCGTTGTCATCGCGCGGAGCGCATAACCGCACCTTGCCGTTAAACATGTTGACCGCTGAATTTGACGTCATCAGCTTTTCATTGATATTCTTGTATCTGCCCGGAAGAGCAACGTCCGTTGATATAACGCCCTTATAGCCATTGTCCTTTGAGGATACGATATAAGGCTTTATAAGCATCTCTCCCAAAGCATACATATCGGGCGCTACGTCCAATTGCTCGATATCTGTGCTCGTAATATAGAATCCGTCCAGCATACACTCCGCGCCCGCCTTGCGAACGCCGCTTACATATGCGGCAGACATAGCTCCCGAGAGGAAGGGATCCTCCGAAAGAGCCGTTTGATATACGTTCAGCTTAGGCTTGGCTGCGGGTGTGGTCAAAAATTTCGCGCCTTCGGTTTCTGCTCTCGCTATTGCCTCACAAGTAACGCTTTCGATCAAATCCGCATCCCAGCTGTTAGCCAGACGCGAGGAGCTGAGCCCATCAAACGCGTCTGACAACAGCTTTTCTAAAGACATAATGGAAATGCAAGGCACGCCCGCCTCGTTTATCGCAGGATTCGACAAGCTTCGAATGTCTGTCAACAACGAGATCTTTTGTTTAATTGTCAACTTTTCAATCACTTCGTTATGATTAAGCATTGTCATCTCCCGATCCTTAGTTAATTGGTAAATAAATATACATCATATCCAGAACGCTTACGCAGTCATCGCCTCCCATTGAGCTTCCGTCCTTTGAGTAAGTGATAGTTATCACATCTCCTGCCGCAAGCTCCAGAACGTATCCCGATTGACTTGACGACATCAATCCACTTCTGCGAACAAGCTCAATACCGTTTTTTTGAATCGTCAACCAATCGTATCCTTCCTCTGTGGAAACTTGATACTTATATGCAAATTTCATAGCACGTTTGGCAGTTAACACGATAGACGCGGTTGTTCCGTCCTGCTTGTTTGTTGAAACGATGGAGGTTTCGGTAATCTCAAAGGGATATATTGCATCGTTAGCAATTTCCCATACTTCACTTATACCTTCAGCGCTATAAACCTCTCCGCACACCTCGCAGCCGTATCCGCTGAAGGAGTGGGGCTCATAATAATCGTTTACGTGCTCCCAGGTTTCGTTGCACAGGTAGCAGGTGTATATCATAACACCCTTTTGACTACACGTGGATTCTACTTTGACCTCAGTAGAACAATTCATATCCGGGATAACGTTTCCGTCCTTGTAGGTCCATTCATTATCAGCGTGTACACAGTCCGCGTAATATTTTACCGTTTTGCTTGCAAGGTTAGCTCCCTGCGAGTTCAAAAGCTTGAACTGCTCAGGAGTTCCACCATAGCATAGGGTGCGACAGCTTATCAATGAAAAGTCTACGTAAGTAACAGACTGAGGAATTACAATTGTGTCGTTATCTCTCATTTGAGCATTGACGCGGTACTCCACCTTCTCTCCGTCAATCATAAGCTCGGGGAGAACATAATATCCATAACTGCCGTTATGACAAACAACGGCGTACAAGCTCCAATGTCCGTCCTCACCATTTATAAACTTATATGTGTAGTCCGCATTTTCAACGTTTACTATTCCGAGTCCTGCTTCATCCAGGCTTGTATAAACTGCCTTAGCGTAATAAGCAGCGCAACCGTTACCGTAATCTCCCATTACAAGCTGAATAGCGCTGAGGTTGTAGACCTCGTAAAGATTGATACATTCATAGAATGCATCGTATTTGATTTCGGTAAGAGTGGGAGCGAGAATAACTCGGTCAAGATTTCGATTGTATGCAAAGGCATAGCTGCTTATGCTGGAAACAGAAGCATCGTTTTCAAACGATACGGTCTTAAGTCTTTGGCAAGAAGCAAATGCGTTTCTTCCTATGCTCTCAACCTCGTTTCCAAAAGTAACGCTTTCAATGAAGCTATTCCCCTCAAAAGCTCTGCTCAAAATATGATACGAATCAATGGCTGTGCCATTATACTCAAATGTGCCAAACACAATGTCAGATTCCTCGCCCTGATATCCGCTCAACAGCCAAATGTCGCCGCTGTTCAGGAAAATGAAGTCACCAACGATAATCTCCTTTAACGAAGGCTCATCCATCGATGAGTGAATAACAAATGCATGCTCAGCCACGTTTCCGTGGTCCGTAGAGCCGGTTTCCAGCTCGAGCGCGCTTAGATTATATATTTCTCTCAAATCGATACAGTAATAGAACGCCTCAAAGTCAATGCTGGTGAGTGAGGAAGGTAACACAACGGTCTTCAGGTTTTCACACCAAGAAAATACATATTGCGGTATCTCGGTTATAGACGTGTTATTCTCAAACGACACCTTTTCCAGGCTGTTTTTATTGGAAAACGTGTTCTCGTCAATTCCCTTTACCGCATCGGTAAATTCAATCGAAGTTATGTTGTATGCGTTTTCAAACGCCCGCCTTACGATCTCGTAAGCATCTATCGTTCCGCCATCATACTTGAAGGTTCCGAGAACAATGTCCCCGCCTTCTCCGCTATATTTCGTTAAGAAATATTTGTCACCGCTTTTTGCAAAGGTAAAGTCGCCAACTATGATCTCTGTCAGAGGCTCCTCCTCTTTATCCGTATGAACGATATATGCATAGCGCGCAACGCATCCATAATCGTCGCTTCCTCTTGTAATAGGAAGAGCGGAAAGGTTATATACCTCGTGCAGCTCCGTGCAATCCCAGAACGCCTCATAGGCAATGTCCGAAACTTCTTCCGGAATAGTTATAGACTTAATTTCCTGCCTATAGCGGAACGCATGCTGAGGAATACGGTAGCTCTCGATCGGGTCATCGTCATATGAAACGTCAGAAGGAAGCATTAGTGAACTGCTGTTACCGGCATAGTCAACCAAAAACCATTCGCCGCTATCCGATAGTAAAAGCTCAAAGCCTTCAACAAATACTTTATTCACCTCGGTATCGTCGGTTCTGTAAACAAGGTGGTTATTGAGAAGCCCCGTGCTATCCCATTCACTAAACGTAAGATCCGACAGATTATGCACCTCATAGAGGGAGTAGCATGATCCGAATGCGTTTGAATCGACAAACTGACAAGTTTGAGGAACGGTAAAGCTCTTGAGCGTATAACAACCGTAAAAGCTTTCCCTGCCAATAGTTTCAATGGAATCTCCAAGATCCAGGGATTTCAGCCTGTTACAGTAGCAAAACGCACATTCTTCAATAGTCTTAACGGAATCTCCCAGATCTACGTTTCTAAGATTATTACATCCGCTGAATGCATAATTTTCTATTGTTTCTACGTTGCTTGTATAGACGATCTCTTCAATATTTGATATATCCCGAAAAGCGCTCGCCTTGACAACAGTGCTGTCGGTGACAGTAATTTTTTTCAATGACGACGGTATGTTCCACCCATCGCCAAACCAATACCTCAATACGTTTTCATCATTTGCAGAACCGCCGATAAAGGGCACTGTCAGCTCTTCCAAAGAGGAACAACCCTGAAATGCATTCATTCCAATACTGTATATTCCGTCAGGGAGAGTGATTTCCGTAAATGCCGAGCAATCCCTAAATGCATATGATCCAATGCTTTCAACCGTTTCAACAATGTCAAACTCCTCAAGAGCACAGCATCCCGAAAATGCATAATCTCCTATTGAGGTTATGTCACTCGTGTAAACGATCTCTGAAATATTTCCACAATGGTTAAATGCGTGATCCTTAACGCTGTTGCTATCGGTAACCGTTACCTTTTTCAAGTTCTCGGGAACGTAATACGCTCCGCCGAATAAATCGCTGAATACGGAATCGCTTTCGCGAGAAGTTCCGACAAACGGGAGCTCTATCTCCTCCAGCGCCACACAGTTACTGAACGCCCACTCTCCAATGTAGGAAAGGCTGTCGGGTAAAGCTATCGTTTCTATGCCCGAGCAGTCTTGGAAGGCATTATTTCCTATTGACTCGACTGTGTCAGGAAGAATGATCTTATCCAAAGCGGAGCATCCGACAAATGCGTAGTCCCCAATTTCAATAACGTCACAATCCATTGTGATATCGGTGATCTCGCTGCACCAGCCGAAGGCTGACGATGCAATTATGCTTGCATCGGTCAGGGTCACTTCTCTCAAGCTTGCGGGAATACCGTACGAATCAAAAAGATACGATAGCGGCATTGCGATCTCTCTGCTTTCGCCAATAAACGGAACCGTAATGCTCCTCAGCGAATCGCATCCTTCAAAAATATAGGGTGCTATTTGTGTTACCGTTTTTGGAATTACGATCTTTTTCAAAGAAGAGCACGATGCAAATGCCCCTTCTCTGATCTCCAACACCGTGTTGGGAACAATCAAAGCGCTTAAATTCGAACAGTTTCTGAACGCATCCTGTCCTATATATTCAATTCCGTCATTCAAAAGAATGGTTTTTATGTATCCGCAATCTGCGAACGTGCGATCCGAAATAGATACCGCACTTGTTACTGTAATTTCAGTAAGACTATTAGGTATATCTGAAGAAGAAAACAGATATTTCAGTGTTCCCCCGCTTTGCAGGGTTGCCCCGAAATAGGGTACCGTCAGGCTCTCAAGGGATGTACATCTGTCCGCAATTCCAATACCGATCTCGGTCACGCCGCTCGGAATGACAAGCTCTTCAAGGCCGGAGCAGCCCGCAAATGCCGCATCTCCGATCACTTGAGCAGAGGACGGTATATTCATCTCTTTAAGCTTGGAGCAGCCTAAAAAAGCATTCTTCATTATCTTCTCGGTCGTAGCGGGCAGAGAGATCTGTGCTAAATTTTTACAACCGTTGAATGCATTTTCGCCTATCTCCGTAACGTTGGGAGAAAGAGTTATGGTAGCCAGTGCCGCGCAATTCTGAAAGGTTCCCGCGCAAATCTCTTTTACAGAGGTAGACAGCGTGACTTCGCTCAAAGATTCACAGCTTAAAAAGGCATATTCTCCAATGCTTTCAATTCCGCTAAGCCATGAAGCATCCTCCAGCAATTTGCAATTTGCAAACGCATTGTTACCTATTTCAGTTACGCTTTGAGGCACCGCAACGGTCTTTAGCTTTGAGCAGCCCGAAAACAGATTTTCGCCGATCTTGGCAAGACCCTCGGGAAGCTCAACCGCCTCCAGCGATGAGCAGGCTTTGAACGCGCCTTTTCCAATTTCGGTTATCGTTGCGGGCAGTGTGATCTCCTTGAGCTTTTCACAATTGGAAAATGCCTCCTCGCCTATAATCGTAACACTATCGGGTATAGTGATAGAGGTAACGTTGCGACATCCCGCAAAAGCGCGGTCTGCAACCTTTGTATCCTTGGTGATCACAATAGTTGAAAGCGAGTTCGGAATGTTATCCACATCGCCGAACAGATAGCCTATCGTATTTTTACCAAGCTCACTCATGCCTATATAAGGTGATGTCAATGAGGCAATGGATTTACAATGTTCAAACACAGATTCGCCTATATGGCTGACCGTATCGGGAATAACGATCTCGGTAAGGCTCGTGCAATTCACAAACGCTTCGTCGCGTATAGACACAAGATTCTCGGGCAGATCGATTTGCTCAAGCGCCCGGCATCCCTTAAAAGCAGCCGTGGGAATGATCTCCATTTCATCATTAAGCGATATTTCCTTAAGTGACTCGCATCCGTAAAAGCTCTCTTTGCCGATAGAGGTCACGTAAGGTATGCTTACGGTATCCATGAATGTACAGTTTGCAAATGCCCTGTCTTCAATAATGGGAGAGCCCTTAACGGTCACGGACTTGAGCATTTTACCCTCAAAAGCTTCAGCCTCAATACAGGTAACCAAATGGCCCTCTATTCTTTCGGGGATAATAATATTGCCCGCTTTGCCCTTGTATCGAACAATATGGATAGGGCCGTCTATATGATTATCGGTTTCAAATCGGTATTCGATATTGTCAAGGGTGAAAAACTCCTCTGTTGACATAAAGTGGTAAAGCTGCATCATAGCAAATACGCCGACTACAAGCAGAATAACCGCCATTGAAGCATACAGGATTCTCGGAACCTTGAGAGTGTTAACGAATACCTGGCTTGTCTTGCCGCCCATCTGCTTTGACAGCTTGGCCTTGTCAACTGCGGGCTCGTCCGATCTGTTTTCATAAACTGCACTCAGCTTGCCTTGGCGGAGATAATAGGTATAGTCGCCATATCTCGCGCTTACCATCTCAACCGTGAAATCAATGCAGCTCTTGTTAAGCTTGATCTTGCGATTAAGCGCAAAGTCCTCGCCGCCGTCAGCAGAAAGTCTTCTCTCGGTAACCGTTGCAACTCCGATAAGGTTTCCCTTAACGTCATATTGCTTTACGTTAAAGCATACCGAGTCTGCCTTCTCTGCGCGGTCGTTGCGAAGGCGGAGAAGCAAATATTTCTCTCCGCGCTGGCGGAGCATAATAAATTGCTTGACTGATATAAGCTCGGCAAATTGTGGGGACGTATAGTCGCCCTTTGCCATAATTTCTTCTCTACGCATGTTTCAATCTCACTTTTTCTTTTTCTTAAAGTCCCGAGATGCAATTATCAAAGAAAGCACCAAGGCACATACCGCCGCAGCTGCCAGAGCAACGCCCGTGGCAGTGATCCACGTTCCCATATTTGCAACGTAGCTTTCCCTGAAGACTCCGCCAAACATATTGGCAAGGCTTATATTTATGCTAACCGATGCGCCCAAAGCGGCAAGGCAGGTAAACAGCCCATAAATGAGGAGTCTGCGGGGCGATATTCTGGAGCTTGCCGTTTGTGGAAACACGCGGTTGTTTACGCGCCGCAAAATAAGAGTTGCGTATGCGGTTTCCCGAGGAAGCTCAATTTCGTCGGTATAAATGCTATCACCTATCAATTGCTGAACGTTCAGCACTCTGAATACTTTATCCGTAGTATCAAAAAGCACCGCATCGTATTCTACGTAGTCCACTCCGTATTCAACCATGCATTTCATGATCTTTCTATCTTCCTCAGCGGCGATGATATACTGCTTGATAAATTTTCTAACGATCCAATTCGGCTCATAGATCATATAAAGACCGTTAGCGGAGGTCTTATACTTTCTTATGCCTCTGTCAGCCGTTTTTCCGATTGAATAATTGCTCTTGAGAAAAAGACTCGGAAAAATAAACATTTCCAACACAAGAAATGCTATTATGCTACCAACGAGCAAAAGGATCCAAAAAATCATATTTATTTTCCCTCCGTGACGGTGAGTTTCTAATAATAAAATATAAATAATAATATACAATCTATTATATACCCATATTCGTTTATTGTCAATAGAATGAGCCAATTTCACAAGGCAACTCGCCTCCTTCATCAAAGCGTTTTTCGCTTTGATAACAAAAAGCAAAGGGCAGGTCAACCTGCCCTTTTATTATATTGATTTTTACACCTTTGCCTCGCAATAAAAGCATCGGCAAACGCCCTTCTCTCCCCTGATAAATCTCTGGGGCAGCTCCTGCTCTGTCCTTGAAATACAGCGCGAATTCCGGCATCTTACGCCGTCAAGCAAGGCAGTATTGTCCGCCTCGTCCTTATCCTCGAGTTTTTTATCCGTAAGTCCCAAAAGCGTAAGTATCAACGCCATTCTCATATATTTGCCATTGAGCACCTGCTTAAAATAGCAAGCGCGAGGGTCGTTATCAATGGCAACCGATATCTCGTTTACGCGAGGTAGCGGATGCAATATGGAAAGGCTGTTCTTTGCGCCCTCCAGCTTATCGGGTGTAAGAATATAGCTGTCCTTTAAGCGCAGATACTCCTCCTCGCTGTCAAAGCGCTCTCTCTGCACCCTGGTCATATAGAGTATGTCAAGCCGAGGCATAGCACCAACCAAGTCGTCCGTTTCAACGTACTCAATGCCGCAAGCCTCGAGAACGTCCTCTCTTACGTAATCGGGAACCTTAAGCTCCTTAGGCGAGATAAGCACGACCTTAAGTCCCGCATATCTTGAAAGCGCATTTATAAGCGAATGAACGGTTCTTCCAAACTTCAAGTCCCCGCAAAAGCCTACGGTCAACCCCTCAAAAGTTCCCTTTTCTCTCCAAATCGTGAGAAGATCGGCAAGTGTCTGCGTGGGGTGATTGTGACCGCCGTCACCCGCGTTTATAACGGGAATGGTGGCATTCATAGCCGCAACCAGAGGTGCACCCTCCTGCGGATGTCGCATAGCGATTATGTCAGCATAGCAGGAAACGGTCTTTGCCGTGTCCGCAACGCTCTCCCCTTTCGCCGCAGATGACGAGCCCGCGCTTGAAACACTCAGCACGTTACCGCCCAGCTCATACATTGCCGCCTCAAAGGACAGCCTTGTTCTCGTGGAAGGCTCAAAAAACAGCGTTGCCAACTTTTTGTGGCGGCAGATATCTGCATATTTTTCGGGGTTAGCAATAATGTCCTCGGCAACCGAGATGAGATCATAAAGCTCCTCAACCGACATATCGACAATATCAATAAGACTTCTCATATTCAGCCCTTTCAGCTTTAGTTTAATTATGCGCGAGCGCCGTTAACTGCAAGATAATTCTTTATTCTTTCAACGTTCTCGCGGTTAGCCTCGTCCTCCTCAAGATACTCGATTATATCGTAAACGTCTACGATCGAGTATACGGGGAATCCGAACTGCTCCTCTATCTCCTGCATAGCGCCCTTTTCACCCTGACCTTTTTCCTTGCGGTCAACCATGATAAACGTAGCAGCAACCTTGCAGCCCTCAAGATGAGAAAGTATCTCCATGCTCTCGCGAATTGCGGTACCTGCGGTGATAACGTCCTCGATAATAACTATCTCCTCGCCCGCTGTGGGAACGTAGCCGACGAAAACTCCGCCCTCGCCGTGATCCTTAACTTCCTTACGGTTAAAGAAGAAAGGCACGTTAAGACCGTTCTTGGAAAGCGCAACTGCCGCGGAAACGGAAAGCGAAATTCCCTTGTATGCAGGTCCGTAAAGCACGGCCTGCTTTACTCCAAGCTTTTCAAAATAAGCTCTTGCATAGAACTCGCCAAGTGTCGCGATGTCGCTACCCGTTTTGATCATTCCAGCGTTTATAAAATAAGGGATCTTCCGTCCACTCTTTGCGGTAAAGTCACCGAACTTGAGTACGCCCGCGCGCTCCAAAAACTGTATAAATTCTCTCTTATATCCTTCCATTTTCAAATCTCCTCATAAATCTTTTACATATAACGCTAACCATTTTCACTAACGAATGCCGGCTCAATTTTTTCGTAGACAAGGCGCACCGGAGCAAGCAAAGCGCAAGCGTAGTTCCCTACGTCAAGCTGCTTGCGAGGAGCAACACAGTATACGGAGAAATTGAGTTGGCAGAATCAGTCAACGAACTCCGCAACGCACCTCTCATAAGCCGCTACGGGATCAGCTGCCGCCGTAATAGGTCTTCCTACAACTATGTAATCCGAGCCTATCTTTTTTGCCTCGGCAGGCGTCATAACGCGTTTCTGGTCACCAATGTCACCGTCCGCAAAGCGTACTCCGGGGGTAACGATTACAAAGCCGCGTCCGCAGGTATCGTGTACCTTGCCCGCCTCGAGAGGTGAGCAAACAACTCCGTCAAGTCCTGCTTCCATAGCATTGTGAGCGTAGTGCATAACCACTTTATCAATAGGTTCTCTTATAAGCAGATCATTTTCCATGCTCTCCTGATCGGTGCTTGTAAGCTGGGTTACAGCGATAAGCATAGGGCGCGTGCCGTCTGCTCTCGTAAGTCCCTCTATTGCCGCCTCCATCATTCTCTTGGTGCCTGCGGCATGAAGATTGGTCATATCAACGTCAAGGCGTGAAAGCACCGCCATAGACTTTTTAACCGTGTTAGGTATATCGTGCAGCTTTAAGTCAAGAAAGATCTTGTGTCCTCTCTTTTTTATCTCCTTTACTATAGAGGGTCCCTCCGCATAGTAAAGCTCCATTCCTATCTTGACAAAGGGCTTATTGCCCGTGAATTTGTCAAGGAATGCAAACGTCTTTTCCGCGCTGTCAAAATCGCACGCGATGATTACGTCTTTTCCCATTTTTTCTATCTCCTTTATATATTGATCAATTGTTACTGTTTATCTGCCCACTCGCAGACAAGTCTGACCCACTCGGCAATGCGCTCGTCTTCCAGCCTCTTATCGCCGCCCGAAGTTATCGAATTGGCAAGTGCAATACCGTGCAATCCGTGCGGATACACGTGCAACTCAAAGGGCACTCCCGCGCCAGAATATGCCGCCGCCAAGCGCAAGGAATTGTTAACGTCCACCGTTTCGTCATCCGCGGTATGCATAATGAATGCAGGCGCGCTGTCTGCGTCCACGTTTTCATCAATTGCTGTCGCCGCCATTTGTTCCTCCGTTGGATCATCGGTGCATAAAAGATTGCAGAACGAGGGAAAATGCTTTTTAAGTCTAGGCGAGATCACGGGATACATAAGCATAACTCCGCGCGGCTTGTTGTAGCCATAGGGCATATCAACCGCATTATATATCTCGTCCATCTTCCAAAGCACTCCGCAGGATGCCGCAAGATGTCCTCCCGCAGAAAAGCCGATAACAAAAAGCTGTTCTTTATCAATGCCGTATTTATCCGCATTGTCCTTTATATGCTTTATCGCTCTTGCCGCCTCTATAAGCTGGCAAGGAAACGGAGATTTTCTTGCCACCGTGTAATGAAGCACAAAGGCATTATAGCCTTGGCCCAGAAAAGAAAGAGCTATAGGCTCGCCCTCTCGGTCGGTACAAACTCTGCCGTATCCGCCGCCGGGGATTATCAATATAGCCTTTCTGACAAAACCCTCCGGCCACGTGGCAACGTAAGCGTCAAGGTAAACTTGCTCGTCCGTGGCGGAAAGCGGTATTCGTTCAACTCTCATATTTTCTCCGTTAAGCCTTTCCAATTATCTCTGAAAGAGATGAAATGCCGTATTTTTCCATAACACGAGGCAGCTCTTCAATTATTTTTTTGCAAGCAAAGGGATCGACCAGATTTGCCGCGCCGATCTCAACTGCACAAGCACCCGCAAGCATCATTTCAATAACGTCCTCAGCACTTGAAACGCCGCCCATACCTACAACGGGAATATTTACGGCGTGTGCCACCTGATACACCATTCTTACTGCCACGGGGAAGATGGCGGGACCCGAAAATCCACCCATTTTGTTGGCGATAACAGGATTTTTAGTGCGCAGGTCTATCCTCATTCCGAGAAGTGTATTGATAAGGCTGATGCCGTCCGCACCCGCCGCTTCGCAAGCCTTGGCAATTGCCACGATATCGGTAACGTTAGGCGAAAGCTTGACGATTAAAGGCTTTGTGGTAACTGCCTTTACCGCTTTGACTACTGCCGCCGCACCCTCGGGGCTGGTACCAAACGCCATTCCGCCGCCGTGCACGTTAGGACAGCTGACGTTGAGCTCTATCCAGCCGACCTGCTCGCATTTATCTATTTTTTCACAGGTATATACGTATTCTTCAATGGAAAATCCCGAAACGTTAGCCATAACTGGCTTGTTAAAGCATTTTTTGAGCTTGGGAAGCTCCTCCGAGATGACCTTTTCAACACCGGGATTCTGCAATCCCACCGCGTTTATCATTCCGTTTGGTGTTTCGGCAATTCTTGGAGTGGGATTACCGAATCGGGGCTCCTTGGTCGTTCCCTTGAAGGAAAACGTGCCCAAAATATTTATGTCGTAAAGCTCGGCAAACTCATATCCAAATCCAAACGTGCCGCTTGCGGGAATTACGGGATTTTCAAGCTCTATACCGCAAAGGTTTACTCTCATTTCTCCCATAATATCTCCTCCTTTTTAAGCACGGGACCCTCTTTGCAAATTCTCTTATAGCCCGTAACGGTCTTGCAGGAGCAGCCCATGCAGGCGCCAAATCCGCAGCCCATGCGCTCCTCAAAGCTGAACTGTCCCTCGGTCGCGCTCGTCCTATAGACCGCGCGGAGCATAGGCTCGGGACCGCAGGTGTAGAAATAGGAGTAATCCGCATCCTTCATAACGTCGGTCACAAATCCGCGAACGCCGTATGAGCCGTCCACAGTAGTAACGGTCACATCCGCTCCGAGCGCTCTGAACTCATCCTCGTAAAACACCTCGTCAGCCTTGTTAAAGCCAAGCACAACGGAAACCTTTTTGCCCTCCGCAACAAGCTTTTTGCAAAGCATATACATAGGAGGAACGCCAACTCCGCCGCCGAGCAGCATCGGATTCTCGCCCGACAATCCGGTGTCATAGCCGTTGCCAAGACCCGTAAGCACGTCAAGCTTGTCACCAATAACCATTTGGCTCATCTGCTCCGTTCCCTTGCCTACTGCCTTGTAGATAAGGGTGAGGATGCCGTCTTCGCAGTCACATACCGAAATAGGACGGCGCAGAAACAGTCCATCAAGCTTGATGTTCACAAACTGACCGCAATTTGTAACGTCACTCGTGTCGCCGACAAGCACCATTTTATATACGTTTTGGGTCAGCGCCACGTTTTCTTTTACTGTAAAAATTGATTGTTTCATTTTTTATCCTTTATGCATCTATTGTAGAGATAGTCAGCGTTGTTTCCTCAAGCACGTCAAGTAGAACTCTGACCGTATCAAGCGAGGTAAACATAGTAACGTTATTCTCGGTTGCATACTTTCTTATCTCAAATCCGTCGCGCGCAACTCCGGAGGAAGAAGCATCGCTGGTGTTGATAACGTATGCTATATGTCCCTGGCGAATAGACTCGGCTATCTCATCCGAGCCCTCGCTGATCTTACCAAGCACGTGCGTTCTTATGCCGTTCTCTTTGAGGAACCTTGCAGTTCCGCTGGTAGCCTCAATATTAAAGCCGAGGTTGTAGAAACGACGAATGAGAGGAAGCGCCTCTGCCTTATCGCAGTCAGCAATGGTTGCAAACACGGTTCCATAATTCTGCAGATGCATTCCCGATGCCTGAAGTGCCTTATAGAGCGCTCTGTAATACTTGTCGTCGTATCCTATTGCCTCTCCTGTGGACTTCATTTCGGGAGAAAGATATGCATCAAGGCCGCGCAGCTTGTTAAAGGAGAATACCGGCACCTTTACGTACCATCTCTTTTTCTCCTCGGGGTATATTCCAAATATTCCCTGCTCCTTTAAGGACTTGCCCAAAATACACTCTGTTGCGATATCCGCCAGAGAATATCCAGTTGCTTTGGAGAGAAAGGGCACCGTTCTTGAAGAACGGGGATTTACCTCTATGATATATACCTTTTCGTCCTTGTCAACTATAAACTGAATGTTGTAAAGACCAACTATGCCTATGCCGCGACCCAGCTTCTTTGCATACTGAAGTATAGTTCCCTTTACCTTGTCGGAAATGGAAAACGCGGGATAAACGCTTATCGAGTCGCCCGAATGTATTCCCGTTCTCTCAACAAGCTCCATAATTCCGGGTACAAAAACGTCGTGCCCGTCACATATAGCATCGATCTCAACCTCTTTGCCGCTGATATACTTGTCAACGAGCACGGGCTTGTCCTCGTCAATTTCAACCGCGGTCTTGAGGTAGTGGCGCAGCTGCTCCTCGTTTGCAACTATCTGCATAGCGCGTCCGCCAAGCACAAAGGAGGGGCGAACAAGCACGGGGTAACCTATTCTTGCCGCTGCCGCAACGCCATCCTCTATCTTTGTAACCGCGCGGCCCGCAGGCTGAGGAATGCCCAGCTCGGAGAGAAGCTTTTCAAATGCATCTCTGTTCTCTGCCTTGTCGATAGCGGCACAGTCTGTACCGATTATCTTGACGCCGAGGTCAAAGAGAGGCTGAGCGAGGTTTATCGCAGTTTGTCCGCCGAGAGAGGCAACAACGCCCTCAGGCTTTTCAAACTCGATTATATTCATAACGTCCTCGGGAGTAAGAGGCTCAAAGTAGAGCTTGTCCGCCGTGGTATAGTCGGTGGAAACGGTTTCGGGGTTGTTGTTGATAATAATAGCCTCGTAGCCGGATTTCTTTATAGTGCTTACCGCGTGAACGGTGGAATAGTCGAACTCAACACCCTGACCTATACGTATAGGACCTGCGCCAAGCACGATTATCTTCTTTTTGTCGGTCAGAACGGAAGCATTCTCACCCGTATATGACGAATAGAAGTAAGGAATATACGCGCCCGTATGACAGGTGTCAACCATTTTGAATACGGGGAAAAGACCTTTTTCTTTTCTGAACTTAAACACCTGCAGCTCGGAGCAGCCCCAAAGCTTTGCCACGAACTTGTCCGCAAAGCCCATCTTCTTTGCCGCGCGCAGCGTTTCAAGGTCAAAGACGTTCTTTGCAAGCGTCTTTTCCATATCAACTATGTTCTTAATAGCCTCAAGGAAGAATGCTGTTATCCTGGTTATGCCGTGTATTTCGTCTATCGAGGTGCCGCGGCGCATAAGCTCCGCAATGGCGAAAATGTTATCGTCACGGAACTCGCGAATATATTCGCAAAGCTCTGCATCCGTCATAGGATCAAATTTTGAGCGATGTACGTGAACAACGCCTGTTTCAAGCGAGCGAATGCCCTTTAACAAACACTCCTCAATATTTGAACCTATTCCCATTACCTCGCCCGTTGCCTTCATCTGCGTTCCAAGCAGATTGGAGGCATTGGTAAATTTGTCAAACGGGAAACGGGGCAACTTTGCGATAACGTAATCGAGTCTGGGCTCAAATGCCGCGTTAGTATTTGCTATCTTGATGTCCTCAAGCGCCATACCAACTGCGATCTTTGCGGTAACGCGAGCGATAGGATATCCCGATGCCTTGGATGCAAGTGCGGAGGAACGCGAAACGCGAGGATTTACCTCAATAAGATAATACTGGCTGGAATGAGGATCAAGCGCGAATTGAACGTTACAGCCGCCCTCAATTTTCAGCTCGCGGATTATCTTTATCGCCGAATCATTGAGCATCTTTTCATGCTCTTTTGACAGCGTCATAATGGGGGCAACCACCAAGGAGTCGCCGGTGTGTACGCCAACGGGATCAATGTTCTCCATACCGCATATCGTGATAGCGTGATCGTTGGAGTCGCGCATTACCTCGAACTCTATCTCCTTATATCCCTTAACGCTCTTTTCGATAAGAACCTGATGAACGGGAGAAAGCTTGAAGGCGTTAAGGCCTATCTCGTAAAGCTCCTCTTCATTGTTGGCAAATCCGCCGCCCGTTCCGCCAAGTGTAAATGCGGGGCGCAGAACAACGGGGTAACCTATTCTCTCTGCCGCCTCTTTAGCTTCTTCAAGGTTGTATGTTATCTCGGAAGGAATGGTGGGCTCGCCAATGGACTGGCAGAGCTCCTTGAAAAGCTCTCTGTCCTCAGCGCGTTCAATACTCTCGCTGGAGGTTCCGAGAAGCTCGGTGTGACACTCGCGCAGTATTCCCTTTTTCTCAAGCTGCATAGCGAGATTAAGTCCCGTTTGTCCGCCGATTCCGGGGAGGATCGCGTCGGGACGCTCGTATCTCAAAATTTTCGCGATATATTCAAGCGTCAAAGGCTCCATATATACCTTATCCGCTATAGTCGTATCCGTCATAATAGTTGCGGGGTTGGAGTTTACAAGCACTACCTCATATCCTTCTTCCTTGAGCGCAAGACACGCCTGCGTTCCCGCATAGTCAAACTCTGCCGCCTGACCGATAACGATGGGTCCCGAGCCTATTATCAAAATCTTTTTCAAATCTGTTCTCTTTGCCATAACTGTTCACCTCTATATTAAACTCTTAAAATACTCTTTTATCGCCGTATACAGTCGCCACACATCTGCCAAAAACCCGTTCCCCCTCAAAGGGAGTAGCTCTTCCATACGACTTGAACTCCTCGGGATCTATATTGTATACGTCATCAAGCCTCCATACCGTAAACGAATCGTTATGCGGCAAGCCGAATCTCTCGCGGGGCAGATAGACCATAAGCTCCAAAAGCTGCTCTAAAGTCATTGTACTGTGCTTTACAAACTTTGAATACATCAGCGGGAATGCAAGCTCAAGTCCCACTATGCCAAACGCACTTTTTTCAAGTCCGCGGCTCTTTTCCTCTGCGGAGTGCGGAGCGTGGTCGGTTGCTATCATATCAACCGTTCCGTCAAGTATGCCCTCAACCAGAGCCATTCTATCCTTTTCACTGCGCAGCGGCGGGTTCATCTTAAAACGTCCGCATTCGCGCAGATCCATATCGTTGAGTATCAGATAATGCGGCGCCGTTTCGCATGTGACGTCAACACCGCTGCGCTTTGCATCTTTTATAAGCTCCACACTCTCTTTTGTTGAAATGTGGCATACGTGATATGCGCATCCCGTGTTGTCCGCCAGCTTAAGATCGCGCTCTATCTGGCGCCATTCGCTCTCGGAGCAAATTCCGCGATGTCCATGTCGGCGAGCATATTCTCCGTCGTGTATATAGCCACCGCGCAAAAGGTCGTTGACCTCACAGTGTGCAACTATCATTTTGCCAAGCGCCTTTGCCCTCTGCATAGCCTCGCGCATCATACCCTCGTCCTGAACACCGCGTCCGTCATCGGAAAAGGCGATAACGTTATTTGCCATGCCCTCAAGGTCGGCGAGTTGCTCACCCTTCTGTCCAACCGTTATTGCACCGTAAGGATGAACGCCGATAAGAGCATCTCTTCTAATTATGTCCGTTTGCTCCTTCAAGTGCTCGGCACTGTCGGGCACGGGGTTGAGATTGGGCATAGTACAAACGTCGGTATATCCGCCTGCGGCAGCCGAAAGTGACCCCGATGCTATCGTTTCTTTATAAGAAAAACCCGGCTCGCGAAAGTGCACGTGCACATCACAAAAACCGGGAAAAATACAATATTCTGGAGAGTTGAAAACAAAAACGGCATCATTAGACAAAAACGCCTTGCCCAACGACTCAACATCTTTTGTTCTCGCATATACCAAAGCCTTGATCTCTGACATTTTGTTCTCCTAAAATTATAGAATTTATTAAATTACATTTATAATATTATAACATAACAATAAAATTGTGTCAATAGGACTACATGAATTTGATCAAAAACGGCACATTTTACATATAATCTGCCGCAGCAAATTACAAATTGGACATTTTGGCAAAACACCTAAGGGGTCTTTCGCAAACGTCTGCGAAAGACCCCTATTTTTCTTATTCTTCAACGTCACCGTCGGTGCAGTGAACGGTATATCCGCCCGTTCCCAAATTCCAGCTTTGTCTTTTTTGCATAGCGCTCCACTCAGCCGCCGTTCCCTTGTATTCAATAGATACAAGCGATGAGCAACGAGCCATTGCCTGATGCTCTATCAGCATAACGGACGAGGGTATCACTATTCTTTCAAGCGATGTGCAGCCAAGGAGCGAAAAGACCTGTATTTTTTCCACTCCTTCGGGTACGACAAGGCTCTTAAGCGACGTACAATCCTTAAACATTTGCGCAGGTATCGCGCTCATACCCTCGGGCAAAACTACGCTGATCAGCGACGAGCAACCCGAAAAAACACTCTGCTCCACCGCGCTCACTCTCTCAGGCAGGGTAACTTTTGTCAAAGACGTACAGCCTGCGAACAACCCGTGCGGCAGAATATCCACTCCATTGGGAATTTTGATCTCCACCAGCGAGGTGCAGCCCGTAAATGCGCCCATACCTATATAAGTAACGCTTTCGGGAATAACGATCTCCGTTATACTGCTGCAGTTTTCAAATGCGCAGGTGTAAATGGAAGTAACGGGAAGGCCCTCGTATTCGTCTGGGATAACCAGCCTGCTTCCGCTAAATTTTCCTATTCCCATAACGCAATAGCTCTCGCCATCGGCATTTATTTCAAAATCCAAAAGCTTTCCGTCCTCAGCGCCATTTGTACAGCCCGCAAAGGCACACAATGCGCCGAGAATTAAAGCACAAATCAATATTTTAGCCGTTGTCCTCATAAAATATTACCGCCTCTCGTTTAACGACTTATATTCTATCATAAAAGCCGTTCTTTGTCAACTTTTCGCACAAAAAATGCGGAGAACGTACAAGCGCTCTCCGCATTTTTTGATCTAAGCATCAAAAGAGTCCGCTGATGCGACCGTTATCGTCAACGTCTATCTTTTCTGCCGCAGGAACTCGGGGCAGACCAGGCATTGTCATAATGTCACCCGTCAGCACAACGATAAAGCCTGCGCCCGCGCTGACCTTAACGTTTCTTACGGTAACCTTAAAGCCCTCGGGTGCACCCAGCTTGGTTGCATCATCCGAAAAGCTATACTGCGTTTTTGCCATGCAAACGGGCATTTTGCCGTAACCCAGAGCCTCAAGCTGTGCTATCTGCTTTTGCGCCTGGGGAGCGATAATTATGCCGTCGCCTCCGTAAATCTTCTTAACCACAGCCTCTATCTTTTCTGAGATAGAAAGCTCGTCCTCATAGCTGAAGCTGAAGTCATTGGGCTCCTCACATAGCCTTACAACCTCCTCTGCAAGCTCGCGGCCGCCATCACCGCCGTTAGCCCAAACCGTTGAAAGTACAACATTTACGCCAAGCGCGCGGCACTTTTTGATAACCAGCTCGATCTCAGCATCGGTATCGGTTGGGAAGCGGTTTACCGCAACCACACAAGGAAGCTTATATACGTTCTTTATATTGGAAACGTGGCGGAGAAGATTGGGAATTCCGCGCTCCAGCGTTTCAAGGTTTTCGCATCCAAGCTCGGTTTTGGGCGAGCCGCCGTGCATCTTAAGCGCTCTTACCGTTGCGACAACGACAACCGCAGAGGGAGTAAGCCCTGCCATACGGCACTTGATGTCAAGGAACTTTTCAGCGCCGAGGTCTGCGCCAAAGCCCGCCTCGGTAACCGCATAGTCACCTAATCTCATAGCCATTTTTGTTGCAATGACCGAGTTACAGCCATGCGCAATGTTTGCAAAAGGACCGCCGTGAACAAACGCGGGAGTGCCCTCAAGCGTTTGCACAAGATTGGGCTTTAATGCATCCTTCAAGAGTGCCGCCATAGCGCCAACTGCCTTGAGATCTCCTGCGGTAACGGGCTTTTCGTCATACGTGTAAGCTACAACTATTCGGGAAAGTCTGGCCTTCAGATCGGCAATGGAAGAAGCCAATCAAAACACAGCCATAATCTCACTTGCAACTGTAATATCGTAGCCGTCTTCTCTCGGCACGCCGTTAACTCTGCCACCAAGACCGTCCGTTACAAAACGCAGCTGGCGGTCATTCATATCAACACAGCGCCTCCAGGTAATGCGGCGGGGATCAATATTCAGCGCGTTGCCCTGATAAATATGGTTATCAAGCATTGCAGCCAGAAGGTTGTTAGCAGCGCCTATCGCGTGGAAGTCACCCGTAAAGTGCAGGTTTATATCCTCCATAGGCACTACCTGAGCATATCCGCCTCCTGCCGCGCCGCCCTTAACACCGAAAACAGGGCCCAAAGAGGGCTCACGAAGTGCAACAACAACGTTCTTGCCTATCTTTTTAAGTCCGTCCGCCAGGCCTATAGTAGTTGTGGTCTTACCCTCTCCCGCGGGAGTGGGAGTAATTGCGGTTACAAGGATAAGTTTACCGTCTTCTCTCTTGCTTTCGCCAAGCAGAGCATAGTCTACCTTTGCCTTGTAATTACCGTATTGTTCAAGGTATTTTTCGTTAACACCCGCAACGCATGCTATGTCGCGAATGTGCTTCATCTGTGTAGATTGCGCGATTTCAATATCAGTCAAATAAGCCATTTGAAATCCTCCTTATCTTATTCTAATATTCAGCGGCGGATTCAAATGCTATACATCAAATTCGCCAAGTATGTTTTATCGCTAAGCCACTATATCAAGGGCTTGGCATCTTGCAAAAGCTCATCAACGGTTGCCATAACGGCATTGAGCTTTGATGCATATCCGCGAGCAGTGATAACTTGTATCGCCCCGTCCATATTGGATGCTCTCTCATCCATATTATGACAATCCGAGCCCAGCGCACTCACCATATTGGAGGTTAAGAGCTTAAGCACGCGTCTTCCCGACATAAATCTCAAAAAAGGATCGGCGTTTACCTGCATCATAACGCGGTGTGTCTTCAGCTTAAAAAGCTTTGAGCTGTCAGCATAATTAGAATATCTGTCTATATGTGCAAGCACAACCTTTATACCAAGCTCAGCGCGCAGTCGGCAAACTTCGCCTACCACAACGTCCGTCCACTTATAAAAAGGCATTTCAAGCAGCATAACGTTAGTTCCCTCTATACAAAGCGACTTAAGATTTTTGTATAGCGACATTCCGTTATAGTAGGCAACCTCGGCGCCAATGCAGATCTCGGGGATCTCGCTTTTGTCAATACCCGCAAAGCTTATCGCGCTGCGCAGCATTGCCACGGACTCTTCTCTTCTCCTCAGAAACGACTCCGGATCCTCCTGCTTGGGATAGAAATGAGGAGTTGCAACTACTCTGTCCACGCCCTGCGACTTCAGCAGCCTGAGCATAGCCAAGGACTCATCAACACTTTGGCTTCCATCATCCATAAAAGGCAAAATATGAGAATGAAAATCCGTTATTTTGACTGCGTTTTTTTCAATCATTGCCACACCTCCCTCTAACTGTTTTTGCAAATAAAACCGAGCGTTATGACTCGGTTTTATCCTTGATATTATTGTGTATTTTTATAATACTTTGTAGGTCTGTAATAGCGCGCAACGCCTCTTGATTCTATCTTGTTGTACACAAAGCCAACCACCTTTGCATTTGCAAATTCAAGCTGTCTTATCGTTTCAACAACATCTCTGCGCTTTGCGCTGTTATGTCTTACGATTATTACAACGCCGTCAATATACTTGGACAGCGCAAGAGTATCCGCAACCGATAAAACGGGCGGAAGGTCAACAATAACGTAGTCGTATTTTGAACGGCAGTCATCCAAAAAGTCCTTCATCTTCTGAGAGCCTATAAGCTCGGAAGGATTTGGAGGGATATCTCCCGACGTAATTACGTCCAGCGTGTCAAGCAGGGTCGCCTTGTTGGTCTTGACCTCATCGTTTCCTGCCAACATATTGGAAAGTCCGGGGGAAATTTCAAGCGAAAGAGTAAAGCAAACGGAAGGACGGCGCATATCCGCGTCTATCAAAAGCACCTTGTTCTCGGCATCTGCCAGGGAATATGCAAGGTTTATCGCAGTTGTACTCTTTCCCTCCTGAGGGCATGCGCTGCTAACACCAATAACCTTACCGCCTACCTTGTCGGGAAAAGCAAAGGATATATTGGTTCTCAAAAGGTTATACGCTTCCTTAGATGCAAAGCTCAGCTCCTCACCTATCTTAGCGTTCTTTTTTCTATTTTTGATTCCGCTATAATATTTAGTACTCATCAATAACTCCCATATCTGTTTTGTGTCTTTAGACCAAACTTAACAATTACGACTTAACTCTGTTGGAATAATACTTGCGGTCATATCTGTATTCCGTGGAGCTCGCATCAGGAATAACGGCAAGCAAAGGAATACTGTCGCCATATGTTACGATGAGCCACTCCTCGGACTGCAAGCGGTTACTTACAAAGTGCGCTATTATGATTGCAACGCAGCTTATGAGCACGCCTATAATCACACCAATAAGCACGTTAACGGTCTTGCTGGGAGAAACAGGTGTCTTAGGCACAGTTGGAACGTGCACAACCTTACCTTCTGCTCCGCCCTTTGCGAGCAGGTCATCTCTGGACACGCCAATACAGAAAGCCTCAATAACCATATCGGCAACGATCTTTGCCTCTTCGGGATAAATGCTGGTTACCGACAGCGTGAAAAACTTAGAATCCGAGGAGCTGCTCGAGCTTACCATGCTTGCCAGCACCTCCGCTGAATATTCGCGGTATTTCATATTGTTATTTTCGGGGAAATCATAATTATTAAGTCTTTCCGCCGCCATTCCAAGCACAACGTTGCCCGTTATAACGTCCGCACAGTCGCGAGAGATGACGTATGCGAAATTCGCGTCACCAACTGCGGTAGTCTGGTCATCCGTTGTATGAACACCCAACTTTGCCGTGGTCTTATAGGTAGGCACCACAAAATACTCAGTGTATGCAAACGCCAAAAGCGCTCCAACCAAAACAGCTATTACCACGATCCACCATTTTTTCAAAACCGCGCGGAACAGCTCTGATACAGAAACATCATAAATTCCTTCGTTCATAATCTTCTCCAAAAGCAATAATAAACTGTGGGCACACAAACGCCCACCTATTCAATCTATTATAACATTCAGCGCGATTTTTGTCAATAGACAAACCCCATTTTCAGCAAAAAAGCTACGTATATTTATTACATATATAAAAAATGCACCCGCCCCTTTTGCAAGAGGCGGGGAATTTTATTTTATTATTACAAGGCTTGGCAAATTACTGTGCGCTTGCCTCTTGTGCAACCTTCTGGTCTACCTGGTCTGCGGTGTAGTCAACTCCCGCATCCGTGGTCCAGTTAGTAATATACTTAACGTCGTCATTTCCGATAACTCTGTCAACCTCGGTCCAGCTATCACAGATCGCAAAATAACCAAAGTCAAATCCTGCTCCGGCATTTGCGGACTGGTCAGTACCGAGCTTAACGCAGACCTTTGTTGCCTCCGCGCTCAATACAGTGCTGTCAAGCTGGATAACGTAGGTGATAAACTCGCCCTGGTTCATCAGGCTTGCAGGTCTTACGTTATATGTCTTAACTTCCTTTATAGCTCCGTTTTCTCCGGAATTCGCTACAATACCGAGCTTAACGCCCTCATTGAGATTGTAAGTGCGAAGCTTGATAACAACGTATTGACCGATTCCGCCGTTTCCGGGTGTGAGAAGGTCTGTAGCCGATCCAAACTCAGCGTGATCAGTATACTCAGTCGTATCATTTGCAAGATATACGGAAGCAGAGTGGTAAACACCTACCTTGATGTAGGTTCCGTTTTCGTCATGAATGATATTTCCGAGAGGTTCCTTTCTATCTCTGTAGGTTTCACTTGTAGCATATTCGCCCGCGCTTCCACCCTTGGATTCATTATCGGATGTTGCCCAGAGGTTAACGATCTGACCGGGTGCAGAATAGTAGTTAACGCCCTCGGGACAAATGGGAGCATAGTATTCGTTTGAGCAGCTGTAGCTTGTGTGATTTTCTCTGTTCGCACAAACGTACTTGAGATACTTGGCGTGTGTACATACCTCGTCAGTACATTCGGAAGCCAAGCGATAGCCGCCGTCAGCATATTCAACGAGAACAGGTCTGTCAAGCAGGTGAGCTCCGTTTTCAGTTCCGTCCTCGGGAGCTCTTGTGCAGTTTACGCAATCGTACGTTGCGCCGTAAGTGTAACATACGGAATCATTCTCTCCGCCGAGATAGGTTCTGGTATTTTCCTTTTCGCTTATCACGATATCGTGTCCGACCTGAACGTTATCGGTTCCCTCGGATACAAAGGAATCGCAAAGCTCGTTTGTACAGTAGGTCTCTCTTCTGCAGGTGTAGCAGAGATCGGCATTGTATGCATCGGGGAATACCTTATTTACGTCGCGAACTCCTGCAAGGTGATCAGATGCAGATGCGCACTTGCCGTCAAAGGTACGGGTAACGTCATGCTTGCTGTCGGTGTACATCCACTTGGAAGCATAGGTTACCTCAGCGAGTCCCTCGTTTGTGAGAATAGTTTCAACTGCGCCCCAGTCGCTTGCAACGGCAAAGAATGCGATGTCAACGTAATCATCCTCACCGATGCCTGCGCCCCAAAGCTTGAGTCCAAAGGAAGCAGCCTCAAGCGTAGCATCCTGTGCAGGATAAAGCTTGCTATCATAAGCCGCAGCAATGTCTATAACAACAACCTGCCATTCATCGGTCATATCCTTGGTTGATCTGCGGCTCTGGATCTTCTCATAGATAAATCCGGCATTCTTGGACTGCTTGTTTACAAGCTCATCCGATCCGTTATAAGCACCGAGCTGCAGGTAGTTTATGCTATCTCCACCAAGGCGGAATTTCAAAACGGCATATCTGCCCGAGCCGCCAACGAGAGGCTCAACGTCTGAAATAGCATATCCAACACCTCTGTTGTTGAATCCGGTATCAATGCATCCGCGGAATACAACGGAGCCGTGGTCATTATTAGAATATACACGCGTGAATATTACTCCGTCTTCTGTCATTGTAACGGGACGTGTCTCCCAGTTGTTGATGACCTTACCGGGAGCAGAAACGTAGTTCAGTATAGATCCTTCGGGGAGATCAAATTCAACCTCTTGTCCCATTCCGCAAACGCACTCGAACTTGTATCCAAGGCACATTCCGTTTTCATCAAGAGTATCTGTGTATGTATACTTGTGGTCGAGCAAGCCGCCCTTGTCCTTACAAACGTCGCAGGGGTCGGAATAATGCTTGCTGCTTCCCTCACCTGCAGGCGAATAGTTGTGTCTGCAAGGCGTTCCGTCTATAATATCGGGGAAAGGAGTTGCGGAAACGTCCGAATAAACGTATCTTACGTGCTCATCAGCCGCGAAAGCGCGCGCCTCTGCAAGAGTTTCACAGAAACCAACGTATGCTATCTCAACCGTATCGTTCTTTGCAACGGCACTTACACCGTCCAAAGTAACCTTTACGGTGTTGAGGCAGTATTCTCCGTTGGAATCGGGAAGATAACCCTTATCTCCCATAACTATCTTGGAGAGGTCCACAATAACGGTTGACCATCCGGGAGTTACGCCACCAATCGTAGCAACCGCAGTAGCGGAAGCAACGCCGGACTTGCGTCTGTATGCCTCCATGCTTGCTACCTCAAGCTTAAAGGAAGTTCTTCCCGTATTGAGCTTGATCTTCATAATGAGGTATTTTCCTGTGGAAACGGAGTTACCGTCATCCTGGAAAATGTTGATCGTAGTAGCCATTCCGCTTTCGGACTTGAACTCCGTGGACATAACGCCGTCCGCGGGAGATATTCTTACGAACTCGGGCATAGTAGCCAGATGCTGTGTGCAGTTCATAAGATCATCGGGGGAGAAATACATTGTAAGGTCTGTGGGGACCTCCATGCTGTTTATTTCATATTTACAGTCTCTGCAGAAATATGTATAGAGGATAACGTCGCCCTGGTCCTCAACCTCACAGTAAAGAACGTGCTCGCTCTTTGCACCCGCATTTTTTGCCTTGTGGTGAGTGCCGCCCGTGCTGCACTTGGTGCATTCGGGGTCATCACAAACGCCGTCACACTCGGGCGACCAATGATACAGGTCGTCAATAGCGTGGTTGGGATGGCAGGGTTGTCTTTGGGTTATGTTGGAAACGGGATTCTCGTTTTCGGTTTCCTCATCGGGATCATCGGGAATCTTGGGCTCTTCGGGTACTACGGGCTCATCGGGCTTAGGCTGGGTTTCCTCGGGCTTAGGCTCGGTTTCCTCGGGCTTAGGCTGGGTTTCCTCGGGCTCGGTAGTTTCCGTGGTCGCAGGCTCGGTTGTTTCCGTGGTCGCAGGCTCGGTTGTTTCCGTAGTCGCAGGCTCGGT
>JAFQLG010000095.1 GCA_017414605.1 Clostridia bacterium | reverse complement strand
CGATACAGATAGTTGACACGTCACATTTGATGTACTGCATGGTGTCATAGATAGCCATACCCGCGGTAACCGAACCGCCGGGGCTGTTGATGTAAAAGCAGATATCCTTTTCGGGATCCTGCGCCTCGAGGAAGAGCATCTGGGCAACCACCAGAGATGCGGTTGCATCGTTGACCTCGTCGGAGAGGAAAATTATTCTGTCGTTAAGCAGTCTTGAGAAAATGTCGTAGGAGCGCTCGCCTCTGCCCGTTTGCTCGATGACCATGGGTACGAGGGCGTTCTTCATAATGGAATTGTCCATAGTAAAAACCTCCATTTCATTTGTTATAAAGCTAACACGCGCCGTGGATAGAGAAGGGCAGATAACTGCTGATCAAAATTGTCCACGGCGCTTGTTTTAGATGGAAATTATCCGTCTTTTTATTGATTACTCGGCGTCAGCTGCGGGAGCTTCCTCTGCGGGAGCCTCTTCAGCCTTTACCTTTTTAGCTCTGGGCTTTGTGGGCTTCTTTGCGTTTTCTTTAACGAGGTTCATTGCCTTTCTAACGCTAACGTCAGCCTTTACCATAGCCTCGTCAACCATCTCGCGAACCTTGTCAGCCTCAAGCTTGTAGGTGTCAGCGATGAGCTGGTATTCTGCGGTGAGCTCCTCCTCTGTAACCTCGATAGCCTCAGCCTGGGCAACTGCCTCGAGAGCCAAGCGAGCCTTTACCTGCTTTTCAGCCTGGGGACGCATCTGTGCGCGCAAGCCGTCAAGGTCCATACCGGTATACTGGAGATAGGTCTTGAGATCAAGACCGCTCTGGCGCAGGCGGTTGTCGTAATCGCGAACAAAGTTCTCGGTTTCGTTTACGAACATAGCCTCGGGAATGTCAGCCTCAAGCTTTTCGATAAGAGCATCAATGATCTTCTCCTCAAACTCAGCGTCTGCTGCGTTTTCGTGTCTTTTCTGTATCTTTGCCTTGAGGTCAGCCTTGTATTCATCAAGGGTGTCGAATTCGGAAACGTCCTTGGCGAAATCATCGTCAAGCGCGGGAAGCTCGATCTTGGTTATAGCGTTAACGCGGCACTTGAAGCAAGCTTCTTTTCCTGCGAGCTCCTCTGCATGATAGTCAGCGGGGAAAGGAACGTTAACGTCAAACTCATCGCCAACGCTGTGACCTGCAACCTGCTCTTCAAATCCGGGAATGAAGGAGCCGGAGCCGAGCTTGAGCGAATAGTTCTCGCCCTTGCCGCCGTCGAAAGCAACGCCATCGATAAAGCCCTCGAAATCGATCTTTGCAACGTCACCCATAGCGCAGGGAGCGTCGGTAACGTCTATCTCGCGGGAGTTTCTCTCCTGAACCATCTTGAGCTCGTTTTCGATCTCCTCAGCCTTTACCTTTGCAACGGTCTTGCCGATGGGCAGACCCTTGTAGCCCTCGATCTTGAGCTCGGGCTTAACGGGAACGAGCGCGGAGAGAACAAGACCGTTCTCATCGATGGAAACGATATCTATCTCGGGCTGACCAACTGCCTCAATGCCGGACTCCTTGAGAGCCTGGTTGTAATTGTCGGGGATAAGGTCGTTTATAGCGTCCTCATAGAACACGCCCTTGCCATACATCTTTTCGATGATGGACTTGGGAGCCTTACCTGCTCTGAAGCCGGGAACGTTGATCTTTTTGACCTGTCTGCGATAAACCTTTTCGCAAGCCGCATCAAAAGTTGCCTTGTCAACAGAAAATTCAAGCTTTACGCAGCTGTTTTCTGCCTTTTCATTTTTTAAGAGTGTCATTTTAAGATTCCTCCGAATATATTGTCTTAATTTTTACTTAAAATTCAGCCGGAAAACGTCAAAAGTAGCTTTCCGATGCCTTTTAGCACACACTAATATATTTTATAACTAAATTGCAATTTTGTCAATAGCTTTTTATATTTTTAAGGGGTAAAAACTCAAAAAATCCGACGACGTAAGCGTAAATCTGATGTATTTATGCACAAAGGAAGCGGGATATGAGTAGGACGAGTGGATGTGACCGAAATAAACGTTTTCTATGCCGTATTCCGAAAGCACTTCAACTATAGGCGTCATCTCGGTATCCGCCCAAACGGGTGGAAAGTGCAGAAAGACCTCTATCCTGAGCCGCTCGCCGCGCTCTGCCAGAGCCTGCTCCTGCAACCTTTTCGCCGCCTCCAGACTTAATCTGAGCCTGCCGAGCTCGCGGTTGACTATCTTTTCAAAATCCACCTCGCCAACGGTTATCTGCTTTGCCTCGTCGGGAAACCAGCCGCGAGTGCCGCAAACTATGCGGTCCTCAACGATAAAGGCATTGTTGTAGAGAATGTCCAGCGTGTCAAAGCCGCACTCGGCAAAATATTTCTTCATTTTTGAGGCGGTTGCCCACCAGAAGTCGTGGTTGCCCTTGCCGAGCAGCTTTTTGCCGTTGAGCGAGTTGAGAAAGCTGAGGTCGGCATAGGAATCCTCCAGCTTCATAGCCCAGGATATGTCGCCCGGAACGATAACGGTGTCCTCAGGGGAAACCACCGCATTCCAGTTTTTTTCAATTTTTGATACGTAATCCTGCCAGCGATTGCCAAATACCTCCATGGACTTGTTAGTCTTTGCGTCGATGGAGAGATGCAGGTCTGAAAGCACGAAAATTGCCATTAAATACCTCTGAAAAGTATAATAATCGGGTTGATTGTGGGGTAAAATAACTGTGTCGGCTCAAAAGCCGAGAGTCAAACGGAGAATAAGCTTGTTTTCATTTACAAGGCTTGTAAATGTCGGCAAACCTGTTCTTCGCGGTTTATAAAAGAGAGGTTTAGAATATGAACGATTGTGGAAAGCGCGGATGTGCGGACAAGCACATCAAGGGCATCAGCTGCTCGGTTAAGAACTGCACCTATCACGATGGCGATTGCTATTGTACTGCAGATCACATCAACGTTGCACCCGCAAATGCAAAAACATCGGGTGAAACCTTGTGCGCAACCTTTAAGCCTGAGAGCTGCTGCTGAGTTCTGACCGACAAAGAAAATGACGGGCTCGACGGAATCCCCGCCACATTCTTTTCCCCTGCGACAGTCGCAGGGGTTCTTTTTTTGCGCGGTGTAACTCATAGGGCGGGGGCTTGCTCCCGCCGTTTCAAGAGCATTACGAAACGTAATTCTTAACCGCATCAAGCATTTGGTCTGAATCCACTGTTTCGGTAAAGCGGACTTGGCGCTTTGCTATGTCGCAAAGGGGATAGGGAATTGCGGTTTTTGTATGCTCGCGCAAAAGCTCAAGCGCATCGAGGTCGTCCTCGGGGCGTTCAAGCCCCAATGATGCGCAAACGTCTGCGGCGAACTTGTAGGGGCTCGCCGTGCTGGCAACCACCATAGGTCTTGTGTCGCCGCTTTGTGCGAGGTATTGCTCGGCGGCGCAGAGTGCAACTGCGGTATGCGTATCGCAGAGATAGCCGTGCTTTGTAAAATATTCGTTTATGGTTGCGGCGCAGGCGTCCTCATCGGTAAAGTAGCCGCAGAAATCTCTGTCAATTTGTGCCTTGACCTCGGCTTCCACCTCGTAGTAGCCGTTTTCTGCGAGCGACTGCATATATTTTGCGGTCTTTTGCTTGCCCGCGGTGAATGCGAGCAGCCGCTCAAGGTTGGAGGATATGAGAATATCCATAGAGGGCGACATGGTCATATGGAAATCGCGGTTGCGGTCATATCTGCCCGTCCTCAAAAAGTCGGTTAATATGTTATTCTTATTGGATGCACAAATCAGCT
>JAFQLG010000094.1 GCA_017414605.1 Clostridia bacterium | reverse complement strand
GCCTTGGTGAATACAACGGCGTATTCGGCGATCTTGTTGCCATTGCTGTCGTATACCATTGTTTCGTTGGTACCGTTGGGAACGAATGCCTCAACGAAATCGGGATCGCTCTTCATAGCCGCGGGCTGCTTTGCCTCGGCATAGAAGGTACCGAGAAAACCGTCAAACTGAAGTCGTCTGTAATCCTCAAGAGGAGTAGGAGTAATGCCTTTTTGCTGGCAAAAGGCAACGTATGCGTAGTATGCTCCGCGCGCCGTCCAGTGATGGTCGGTGCGGAAATAGAGATATTCGCCGTTATGTGCCTTGAGAATGGGAGTTACGTCCACGCTCTTAACACCGCTTGCGAGATTGGAATACATATATTGTATTGCCTCGTCACAGCTTGAGGCTTTGTATTTTGAAATAGTGTCCTTTGAAAGTGCTATCTCGCAATGCAGGGGAACTATCATGTCGTATACGTTGGCTTTGTCGCCTATCTCGGCGGCAAACGTGTTTATCAGGGAAACGTAGGAATTTGAGTTTTGCTGATTGAAATAATAGAGCTGATAAGCGGTACTGCCGTTTACGTAAAGTCCCTCAAAGCCTTGTCCCTTACCGTCGTCGGTGGGATTGAATTCGATATCGGATGGACCTGTTGGAATATCTTCCGCATCGCCTCCGCCCACGATCTGCTCGTCCTTGATGCCGTAGAGCTGACTTAATGCCGAGTTTGCCGCGATCATAGGCTCGCGCAAGGGATAGGTATCGGCAAACCAAAGGCTGATTTCTGCGGTGTACTCTCCCGAGAGGAAGGAATCAAGCGTGAATTCGGGGAACTTTGTAAGCTCGCGCTTTTCGTTCTCGGAAACTGTGGGGCGGGCAAAAAACGCAAGTCCTATCACGCAAAATGCCACTAAAAGTGCAGTAAAGAGGACTATTTTTATCTTCGCGCTTTTTTGAGTAAAAGTATCGTTCATATCAAGTCCTCCTTATCAGAATTGGAAATACAAAAACGGGTTGTAGCTGTCGCCCGCAAGTGTGAATGCTGAAAGCACAACTAAAATTACAGGCATTGCAGTTTCAAGCACTGTCCACACTCTTTGAGTGCCGCGCCACTTTGCAAACAAGGCTTTCAGCGCGGGGATTATGGGCGTGCAGGCAAGCGCCGCCGCAATAATGAAGAACAAGTTGTTCTTGAACGTAAGCGCGGTCTGCATATCGGTAAAGCCCTGTCCATTTGATACAAATATGTTGGCAACGGCTTGTCCGAGAGCTGAAAGGTCGCTGAATTTGAACAGCATCATGCCGAAGAATACGATTATTTGAGTGATTATTATGCGAAGTATCTTTACGGGCAGAATAGAATCATTCCTGAGCCTGAAAACGTACTTTTCAATTACAAGGAATACGAACCAATAAAGTCCCCACAGAATAAAGTTCCAGTTAGCTCCGTGCCAGATGCCGGTAAGCGCCCAGACCGCGAACATATTGAGAATGTGGCGGGGGATCTTAACTCTGTTGCCGCCTAAGGGTATGTAAACGTAATCGCGGAAGAATGTGGAGAGTGAAATATGCCATCTTCTCCAGAAATTCGTGATAGAATCGGCAACGTAAGGATAATTGAAGTTTTCTTTGTAGTGGAATCCCACCATCAGTCCCATACCGATAGCCATATCGGAGTATGCGGAAAAGTCGAGATAGAGCTGGAGCATGTAGCAGAACGAGCCGAGAAGCACAGCGGCGCTTGAAAGCCCCGCAATTCCGTCTGCCCCCATCATAAGCCCCTCTGAATTGTTGAAGATACCGTCCACGATAGCGCCGCAACCGTTCGCGAGAATAGCCTTTTTGGCAAGACCGACCGAGAAGCGTGATACGCCGCGGCTTATGTCATCAAGACGGAGAACGCGGTTTTCAATATCATGATTTACGTCGGCATATCGAACGATAGGACCTGCTATGCATTGGTGGAAAAGGGAAGCGTAAAGGAGTAAGAGCCAATATTTTTTCTGCGCGGCCACCTCTCCGCGATAAACGTCAATAACGTAAGAGATAAGCTGGAAGGTATAGAATGAGATTCCTATGGGAAGAGCTATTGAAGGAACAACGGCATCAATATTGAATATTGAGAACGCCGTTGACATAAGCCAGCCCGTGTATTTGAAGATGACCAGAATGGAAAGACATATCGCCGCCGTTACCCAGCAAAGAGCCAGGCGCGTTTTTTTATCGGGATTCTGGTCTATAAGCAGAGCGCCTATCCAGCATATAAATGCCATCAGGCACAGCAAAAGCACGAGAACAGGTCCTCCCCAGGCATAGAAGATGAGGGAGGATACAAGCAATATAATATTTCTCGTTTTCATGCGCCTTGCAAGGAAATATATCGCATAGCACACAACGAGGAAGAAGAATACAAAGAAAAGACTTGAAAATACCATATATATAAAACCTCTTTTTGCCGAGAAGATCAGTTAAAATTTGCAACAAGATAATTATATCATAATATCAACTTGATTTCAACGGCTCCGGGAAATTTTTATAAAAAAAGAGTAATATCAAAAGCCCCCTTGACAAAGGCGCAAAGAGTGGTATAATATTATTTGTTAGTCGCGCGCTTACGTGCGCGAAAGAAGAGTAAAGACCTTGGCGTAAAGTGCCGACGGGACGGGGAGTTGCCGGTCGGACGAAGGAAGATGATTCCGCGGTCAGAGTCTTGCATCCCGCTTCATACGGCAAAGGAATCGTTTTTCTTGAAATCCTTCTTTCCTGCCATATGCTTGTGAGGAAAGGAGATTTTTTTATGAAAAAAACAAGAGAAAACAGCAATCTGAGCCTTTTTCGTAGCATAAAGGCATTGGTCATGGCGGCAATGCTGACTGCAATGAGTGTAGTCATAGGTATCTTTTGCAAAAGCCTTCTGAATTTTGGGGGCGGACTTTTCCGCATAACCTTTGAAAACCTGCCTATTATTTTGGCAGGCATAATGTTCGGTCCCTTGGCGGGCGGCGCGGTAGGTGCGGCAACCGATATAATCAGCTATTTTTTGTCGGGTCAGGCATATCCCATAAACCTTATCGTTACCGTAGGTGCGGCATCGGTGGGTGTCGTTTCGGGACTTCTGGCAAAATACGCATTTAAGAAAAAAGGATTTGCGCGAATTATAGCTCCCGCAGTCGCAGCGCACGTTGTGGGCTCGATGATAATAAAGCCGATAGGCCTTTTTGCCTTTTATAGCTGGGCGGTGCTATGGCGCGTGCCTATGTATCTTGTGATAGCGCCCATTGAGATAATTCTTATGTGCCTTATGTATAAGAATTCAACGGTGCGTAAGCTTATCGACGGAGAATACTGATATGAATTACGAGCAAGCTTTAGAATATATACATTCGGTAAATTGGGTGTTTTGCAAGCCCGGACTTGACCGCGTAAAAGAGTTGTGCGCGGCGGTTGGCGATCCGCAGGATAAGCTTAAATTCATACACGTTGCGGGAACTAACGGTAAGGGCTCGTTCTGTGCTATGACGGACAGTGTTCTGCGTGCGGCAGGCTATAAGGTGGGGCTTTTCACCTCGCCCTATATCGTCGAATTCAACGAGCGAATGAGGATCGACGGCGAGAATATCTCAAACGACGAGCTTTGCGAGCTTGTCGAGTACGTAAAGCCCTATGCCGACGCCATGCAGGATAAGCCAACCGAGTTTGAGCTTATAACGGTTTTAGCGTTCCTTTATTTTGCAAGACACAGCTGTGACGTTGTGGTGCTTGAATGCGGTCTTGGCGGCAGACTTGACGCGACCAACGTTATAAAAAGCTCTGTTTTGTCGGTCATAACGGGTATAGCCCTCGACCATACGTCCATTTTAGGCGATACGCCCGAAAAGATAGCCGCGGAGAAGGCGGGAATCATCAAAAAGGGAACTCCAATCCTATGGTGCGGAAGTGACAAGAGCGCCGAATGTGTAATTGCTCAAAAGGCGCGTCAAGAGGGCGCCGATATCCATTATGTAGAGCGAGAAACTCTCAAAGTAAATGAGATGTCGCTTGGCGGAACTGTTTTTGACTATAAGCAGAGAAAAGACCTCAAATTATCTCTGCTCGGCAGCTATCAGCCCGAGAATGCGACAAACGTGCTTTGCGCAGTTGATATTTTGAATAGCTTAGGCTATGAGATTTCCGACGGCGCAGTTCGGAGCGGACTTGAAAATGTCAGCTGGCCGTCGAGATTTGAGATAATCAATAAAGAGCCTCTCGTAATTGCCGACGGCGGACATAACCCGGAGGGAATTGACGGCGCGGTTGATAGTATAAAGTGCTATTTCGGTGAAGGTAAGGTCGTCGTGATAACGGGGGTAATGGCTGACAAGGATTATAGATACATGGCGCAAAGAATAGCGAGCATTGCCAATACCGTTTTCTGCATAACGCCAGAGAATCCCAGGGCGCTTCCGGCAGAGGATTATGCTGATGTATTTGCCGGACTTGGCGTTGATTCCTATGCCTGCGCATCGGTAGGCGAGGCAGTGAACAGAGCGATAGAGCAGGCAAAATCGAGCGGCGCTCCCATAGTAAGCCTCGGCTCGCTTTATATGTATTCAGAGGTATTTAAGGCAGTAAAAAACTGCGTGAAATAAAAAGTAATAGGTGAGTTCGAAAACCTCCTCACCAAAAACAAAACTAAGGGCATTGACAACTTCGCTTGTCAATGGGCAGAGAGACACTCTGTCGGAAAAGAAAATGAAAAAACAAACAAAAAGTATTGTGCGCGTGCAATTTTTATGCACGGCGGCACTGATCGCGGCTTTGTACGTGGCTTTAACGTATATTGCAATGTTCTTGGGACTTGACAAGGGTGCGATTCAGATTCGATTTTCGGAGTCCTTGTGTGCCTTGGCATTCATGACACCAGCTGCGATACCCGGAATGACGGTTGGCTGTCTGCTCGCCAATATTCTGACGGGCTGCGCGCCGCTTGATATCGCTCTGGGGCCCGTAGCAACGCTGATAGGAGCGCTTGGCGCGTATTTGATAGGTAAAAACGGCGGCAGAGCGGCAAAATGGCTTTGGCATTTGCCAAACATTCTGGCAAATACGGTTATAGTGAGCCTTGTGATATACGTTTGCTATACCGCACCCGACGCTCAGACGTGGGAAATAATCCCGTTTTACGCCGTGACTGTTTTCATAGGCGAGGTAATCTCTTGCGGTGTGCTTGGCAGTATATTGCTTGGCTCAAGTGAGCGCGTATTGAAACGATTTTTATAAATACATAGGGGAACAAACGTGAAAAAATTCTTTGAAAAGTACAGGAATATGATACTGAACGGCGCGCTGGTGCTCGGTGTATTCATTGGGGTATCGCTTATATCAATGCTCATATTCTGGGCATGCGGAATAATCTATTTCGAGGACGGAATGCAGTTCAACGTAAGTATATTTGATGCATTCAAGAACTCCTGGTTCGGATATGTCCTGGTCGTACTTATAGAGGTTATTTTCACAACGCTTTTGTGTTTTGTGCCGGGCGCATCCATGGCGTTTATCGTAGTGATACAAACGCTTTATGAGGGTGATCCCTTTGTGGCATTTACTGTAGCCTTTGTGGGAGTTTTGCTCTCCAGCCTTGTTATGTACATTGCGGGTCGCTTTGGTGGCTACAAGCTCTGCGAAAAGTTCCTGGGCAAGCAGGATAGCGAGCGAGCATCAAAGCTTTTGCGAAACAAGGGAACGGCATTTTTTCCGCTTATGATGATGTTTCCCGCCTTTCCCGACGACGCGCTGGTCATGATAGCGGGAACTATGAAGATGAGCATGGCGTGGTTCGTGCCGTCCATCGTGGTGGGCAGAGGAATAGGCGTTGCAACCATAGTGTTCGGTCTTTCCTTTATACCGTTTGACAAATTTACAACCATATGGCATTGGCTCGTGGTGGGAGTGATATTCGCCGTCGTGGTAGCGGGACTGTTCTTTGGCGCATACAAGCTCAATAAATACATGGAAAAGCGAAACGAAGGAAAATAAAAAAACGGCTGTATCAACAGCCGTTTTTATTCTTCTAAATAAGCCCAAGCTTTAAGAACGCGTTATATATTCCGTCCTTGTCGACGTCGGTGGTAATGAAGTCGGCGGCGGCCTTTATAGGCTCGGTAGCGTTGCCCATGGCAACCGAGTATCTCGCATAATTTATCATTTCAAGGTCGTTGCCGCTGTCGCCGATGGCGACGGTGTCCTCGCGGCAGGCGCCAACGTGTCTGATATATTGCTCAATACCCGTTGCCTTTGTGGCATCGGCATTGTTAAGCTCACCAAAGGAGCGCGACGTACTTACGCTACCAACACTGAAGTCCACAACGTAATATTTGTCGCCGAGGTCGGCGGATATCTTGTCGGGAGAGTAGGGAGATGCAAAATACGAGATCTTCTCGGCCCCCTTGACGCTCGTTACGTCGTCAACGATGGTGAGTATCGCGTATGCCTGATCCACAAGTTCCTTGTTGTAGCCCGAGGCTATCATTCCGGGGATAACGATGCTTTTGAATGCATCCTCGCCGTATGCCAGGTCCTTGGACTGAACGAGATAGTGCATACCCTCGCGCCTGAAATACTCTATAACGGTTTTAAGTGACTCGCCCTCTATAAGACTTTCAAAAATTACCTCGCCGTCAACCACAACGCAGGCGCCGCCGGATGCGATTATTCCGTCGAATTTTACGGCCCCGAGCAGCTCGGGGTAGATCATATACAAGGGTCTTCCCGAGCAGATTATCATTTTGTGTCCGTTTTTTTGCGCCAGCGTCAGCGCCTTGAGTGCGGACTCGGGGATATTTGAGTCGTAGCCCACCAGAGTACCGTCTATATCGATAAAAACGTATTTGGTCTTCATTTTTTACCTTTAACAATAAAATTTTCGGGAAAGACGCTTTTGACATTCAAAAGCGTCTTTCCGTTTGTTTTTTAGCCTAATTTAGCAAGAGCGGCAAGAACGCCTTCAAGATTCTCGCGGTATTTTGCCATCTTTGCGCGCTCGCCTTCAACAACTGCGGCAGGAGCCTTTGCAACGAAGCCCTGGTTGGAGAGCTTCTTTTCAATTCGCTCAATTTCGCCCTCAAGGCGCTTCTTTTCGCCCTCAAGACGAGCCTTTTCCTTTTCAAAATCAATGATGTCGGAAAGGGGAAGGAATATAGTTGCCGCATCGGTGATTATCTGAACGGCATTGTCGGCACTTACCTCACTCTCGGCAAATCCGTTGGCAACGATAAGCTCTGATGCCGATGCAAGACGGGAGAAGAAAGCCTCAGCGCCTGCAAATATATCGGTGTACTTTGTTGCAACGTAAACCTTTGCCTTTTTGGAGGGAGCAACGTTCATTTCGCTTCTGCGTGTACGGATAGCCTTGATAGCGTCAATGATCTTTGTCATCTTCTCGGCATCGTCGGAGAATGCGAGGCTGTCGCATGCCTTGGGATAATCGGATATCATAATGCTCTCGCACTCGTGGGGCAGAGCCTGATATATCTCCTCTGTGATAAAGGGCATAAAGGGATGGAGCAGCTTGAGGATACCCCTGAGAACGTATGCTATAACGTTCTGACAAACGGCATTTGCCTCGGTGTCCTTTTCGTTGAGGCGCGCCTTACAAAGCTCAATATACCAGTCGCAGAAGATATCCCATGCAAAGCTGTATATAGCGCCGAGAGCAACACCTACCTCGAAATTATCAAGGTTTGTAACAACGTTTTCGCAAAGAGCGTTGAACTCGTTGAGGATCCATTTATCCTCAAGCGCAAGATTGTCCGCCTCGGGAAGCTTTATCTCGTCAATTGTGAGATTCATGCGAACGAATCTCGATGCATTCCAGAGCTTATTTGCAAAGTTTCTCGCCGCCTCTATCTTCTCGTCGGAGAAACGCATATCGTTTCCGGGCGAGTTACCCGTTGCAAGGGCAAAGCGGAGCGCGTCCGCGCCGTACTGCTTGATGACCTCAAGAGGATCTATGCCGTTGCCGAGCGACTTGGACATCTTGCGTCCCTGCGCGTCGCGTACAAGACCGTGAATGAATACGGTTGAGAATGGCTTTTCGTCCATATGCTCAATTCCCGAGAATATCATACGCGAAACCCAGAAGGTGATT
>JAFQLG010000093.1 GCA_017414605.1 Clostridia bacterium | reverse complement strand
GCTCATTACCGCCTCGGGAGTTGCAAAGCGCTCCCCTTGCTTAAGTTTCCACAAAAAGCAATGCGGATTGATGCCGCTCATCACGCGCATGGTGTCGTGATTGGTCTTTTCAACTGCGGAATAGTGATTTCCGCTATATACGAGGTTAAAGGCGTATGCATTGCCCCAAAGCTCACAGCAGCCCTTTTCCTTTAACATAAAGGCGGGGTTGTGGCGGTTTGAAGAGCCGCCCGTTGTGGAATCGTTAACGAGCAGACCGTATGACACCTCGCGCTCGTGTGCGTGCGCCTCCTTTGCCCAGCCACCGTCCAGCGTGAGCATAGTATAATCCGCCTTTGGCATATCCATCATAAAGCTCATAAGCTTGCGGATATAGACCTCGCCGCAGCCCTCGTTTACAAGCTCGGCATTTCGCCCGATAACGTCGCACTCCTCAAAGACGGAATAAGCCAGCTTTAACGTAAGCTTGGGATATTTTCTGTCCTTTAATGTAAGTATCAGCGTTTGCGCATCGCCCGTGGCATAGGGCAGGCCGCTGTCTTCATTTTTGTATGCGCCTTCAACTATCTCGTGATGAGAATAGACAAAATCGGTAACGAAAGAGCCGTCCGGCATAATAAGCTCCAGGGGAGCATGTCTGAAATCGCCCTTACCAATGCCCGAATACTCCTGCGGCAGAGTGTCAAGCGAATAGCCCAATGTTTCGTCATAGTCAACGGTCGTGCCGAGGACTATGGTATTCTTGAGGCGCAGAGCCTCAACGTCCGCCGCGGCAAGCCTTTTGCCGTAATGGATATGCTCGGCATGGCCCTTGTCGGTTATAGCAAAAACGTAGCTTGTGTTTTTGGTATCAAGCTTGAATATTCTGTCCTGAACTGTTATCATTTACGGCGCTCCTTTTTTATAAGACGGAACTCAAATGGCATGAGCATTTGCGCATCGTACTCCTTGTAGCTGCAAGTTACAACGTCGCCGCCGCACAGCTGCTTTGGCAGCTTTTGCACCTTGCCCGTCATGTTGCATATGGAAGTCAAGATCTCGCCCTCAAGCTCGCGCTCGAATGCATATATTGCCCTGCCCTCGTAGACACTCTTGAAGCTTCCGTCCCTCAGAGTTGCGCTTTGCTTTCTCATCGCTATCATATTTTTCCAAAATGCAAGCACTCCGCTATCGTCCGCCCGCTCTCGCTCAACGTTTACCTCGGTGTGATTTGCGTTGACCTTGAGCCAGGGCTTGCCTCGGGTAAAGCCTGCGCCTTCGCCGCCCGTCCACTGCATAGGAGTTCTTCCGTTGTCGCGTGACGTGCGCTTTATCATCTTCCAGCGGATACCCTTTGGAATGCACAGCGACTTTGCCATAGCATAGATGTTGTGGCTCTCTATGTCCTCCACCTCGGAAAGATCCTTGAAATCTCCGTTTGTCATTCCTATCTCCTGACCCTCGAACACAAAGGGCGTGCCGCGCATGGTCATAAGCAGACCTGCCATCATGCGCGATGCCTCGCGCCTGTACTCGCCAAGGTCGGTAAATCGTGATATAAATCTGGGTTGATCGTGGTTTTCAAAATAGCAGGCGTTCCAAGAGAGCGCGTTCTGCCATTTTGTCAGCGTTCTCATAAGCTTTTTGGGTGTAAGCCAGGTCTTGAACCACTTAACGAACACCTGATCGGTTTCCATATGCTCAAAATAGAACACCATATCAAGCTCGCCGCGCGCCTCGTCACAGAGGTCACGCGCCTGCTTGGTGCTGACAAACACAGTTTCGCCAACCGCCCAAGCGCCGTATGGCTCAAGCACCTCGCGGCGCAACGTGTTAAGTATATCGTGGCAGCCCTGCTTTGACAGATAATGCTCCTGTCCCGTAAGCACGAGCTGCTTTTTGCCGTCCTCAAGTGAATCCTTATAAATGATATTTATAACGTCACAGCGGAAGCCGACAACACCGCGGTCAAGCCAAAATCGCATTATTCCCTTTACTTCCTCAAGCACTTCGGGATTGTGCCAGTTGAGATCGGGCTGCTTTTTGGAGAACAGATGCAGATAATATTCGTCCTCGCTATCTCCGAATTTGGCCCAAGGGCACTCTGCAAAGAAGTTGCCCCAGTTGTTGGGCAGCTTGCCGTTCTTTCCCTTTTGAATTATATAATAATCGCGGTATTTCTGCTCACCCGCAAGCGCTCGCTTAAACCACTCGTGCTCATCGGACGTGTGGTTGATAACAAGGTCCATAACGATACCTATGCCGCGCTTTTTTGCCTCTCTGACAAGCTCGTCAAAATCCTCCATAGTGCCAAACTCGGGCTGAATAGCCTTGTAGTTTGATATGTCGTATCCGTTGTCGTCATTGGGGCTTTCGTATATGGGAGAGAGCCATATCGCGTTTATTCCAAGCTCCGCCAGATAGTCAAGGCTCTCGATTATTCCGCGCAGATCGCCAACTCCGTCCCCATTGGTGTCCTTAAAGGAGCGCGGATATATCTGATAAACGACCGTATCGTTTTTTATGTTGAGTGCCATAAATTTCTCCTTTTGGTTTGTGCTTAAATTGCGACAAAAACCGCGAAAGCTCAGTCTTGCGCGGTTTTTGCTCTGAAATTTTAACGGTTATCTGTTGCCGTACATCTTTTCGTAATAGTTCTGGTATTCTCCCGAAATGATGGTTTCCCACCACTCCTTGTTTTCAAGATACCACTTTATCGTCTTGTCAATTCCCTCCGCAAATTTTGTTTCGGGAAGCCAGCCAAGCTCGGAATGGATCTTTGTGGGGTCGATAGCGTAACGCATATCGTGTCCCTTTCTGTCAGCAACGTAGGTGATAAGGCTCTCGGGCTTGCCGAGCTTGTGGCAGATGAGCTTGACTATATCAATGTTAGCCATCTCGTTGTGACCGCCAACGTTGTATACCTCACCCACTCTACCGTTGTGGATTATGAGGTCGATCGCCTTGCAGTGATCCTCAACGTACAGCCAATCGCGAACGTTCTCACCCTTGCCGTAAACGGGCAGAGGCTTGTCACCCAGCGCATTTGCTATCATAAGAGGAATAAGCTTCTCGGGGAAATGATAAGGCCCGTAGTTGTTGGAGCAACGGCTGATGGTTACGGGAAGACCGAAGGTGCGATGATATGCAAGCACCAAAAGGTCAGCTCCCGCCTTGGAGCTGGAATAAGGCGAGCTTGTGTGTATAGGCGTTTCCTCGGTGAAGAACAGGTCGGGGCGGTCAAGCGGAAGGTCGCCGTACACCTCGTCCGTGGACACCTGGTGATATCTCTCAATGCCGTACTTGCGACAAGCGTCCATCATTACCTGCGTGCCGAGAATATTGGTCTGCAAGAACACCTCGGGGTTTTCAATAGAGCGGTCAACGTGGCTCTCTGCGGCGAAATTGACAACGATATCGGGCTTTTCAGCCTCAAAGATGTCATAAATTCCCGCTCTGTCGCAGATGTTGGTCTTATAAAACTTGAAATTGGGGTTTTTCATAGCCTCTGCAAGCGTTGACATATTGCCCGCATAGGTCAGGCAGTCCACGCAGACTATCTTGTAATCCTTATGCTTGTCAAGCATATGATAAACAAAGTTTGAGCCGATAAAGCCGGCGCCGCCGGTAACTATAATGGTCTTTGACATAAAAACTCCGTTCTTCGCTTGTGCGAATTTATTATTTTTTATCCTTAACGTTAATTATTTTTCTTCCTTTGCTATGGTGAGCAGATACTGACCGTAATCCGTCATCCTGAGCTCCTCGCCGAGCTTAATGAGCTGCTCGGTGGTGATAAATCCGCGGCGCCAAGCGATCTCCTCTATGCAGGATATGTAAAAGCCCTGTCTTTCCTGGACTGCCTCAACGTACATGCCCGCCTTGAGCATACCCTCGGGCGTTCCCGTATCGAGCCATGCCATGCCGCGACCTAAAAGCTCAACGTGCAGCTCGCCCATTTCAAGATATGCATTGTTAACTGCGGTTATCTCTATCTCGCCGCGCGCCGAGGGCTTTACGTTCTTTGCTATCTCGATAACTCTGTTATCGTAGAAATAAAGACCGGGAACGGCATAATTGGACTTGGGATGCTCGGGCTTTTCCTCAATAGAAACCACTTTGCGATCCTTGTCGAATTCAACTACACCGAATGCTCGCGCATCCTGAACGGGATAGCCGAAAATAGTGGCTCCAACCTTTCTGTCTTTTGCTCTCCAGAGCACTCGGCTCATATCCTGACCGTAGAACACGTTGTCGCCAAGGATAAGGCATACGTTATCGTCGCCGATAAACTCCTCGCCGAGAATGAATGCGTCCGCAAGTCCGCGGGGCGTGTCCTGGACCTTATAGGAAAACTTAACGCCAATCTTTTCGCCCGTGCCGAGAAGTCTTTCATAGTTGGGAAGATCGTCGGGCGTGGAAATAATAAGAATCTCGCGAATACCCGCCAGCAAAAGCATGGAAAGCGGATAATAGATAAGGGGCTTGTCGTAAATGGGAAGAAGCTGCTTTGAAACCACCTTGGTCATGGGATACAGTCTTGTTCCCTTGCCGCCTGCTAAAATAATACCCTTCATTGTTTTTCTCCTTTATCCTTTAATGATCAGATCGCATATTTTATCAACGTCCGCCAGATCAAGATGGGCGAACATAGGTAAACAAAGTACGTTTTCGGAATAGCTCTTTGCAATGGGCGTTAGATGCGTAAGCTCGCATCCAAATTCCTTGTTAGCCGAAACGAGCGGATAGAAATACTTTCTCGCTACAATTCCGTTCTCCGCCAAGGTAGCCATAACCTCGTCGCGATTCTTGCCGAATACCGCTTTATCGAAAAGCACGGGATAGTATGCAAAGTTTTGCTTAATTCCCTCATGCAAAGGCAAGAGCTTCAAGCCCTCAATGCCCGAAAGTCTTTCGTCATAGCGGCGATAAGCCTTTCCGCGCGATTCTATCTCGCCGTCTATATGGCGAAGATTGCAAAGTCCCATAGCCGCCTGAAATTCGTTCATTTTGCCGTTTGTTCCAAAGCAGTCTATCTCCTCGCCGTTAAGGCCAAAGCCGCGCTGCTTAACGATCTCGGGCGTCAAAGACGCATCATTGTAGCAAAGCGCTCCGCCCTCAATGGTGTGGAACACCTTTGTCGCGTGGAAGGACAGCATAGATACGTCACCGAAAGTGCAGATACCCCTGCCGCGATATTCAACGCCAAAGGCGTGTGCCGCATCGTAAATGACCTTAAGACCGTGCTTTTTGGCTATCTCATCTATCGCCTCAACGTCACAAATGTTACCGTAAACGTGGACACCGAGAATTGCCGAGGTCTTGTCGGTTATAAGCTCCTCTATCTTGGTAACGTCTATCGTGTAATCGTCCGCCACGTCGCAGAATACAGGAGTGCAGCCCGCCTGAACTATAGCATTTGTGGTGGAGGCAAAGGTGAATGGTGTTGTGATTATCTCGCCCTCAAGCTTCAATGCCTTGATCGCGCAATACAGCGCCAGATGACCGTTTACAAACAGCTCGGCGTTAGGCACCTTGAGATAATCGCAAAGCTTTGCTTTGAGCGCGTTGTGCTTTGCACCCATATTGGTAAGCCAACGGCTCTCCCACAGATCTTTGATCTCCTCGCAATATTCCTCAAAGCCGGGCATCGAGGAGCGCGTTACGTTGATTGACATATCAATTCTCCTTTTAGTAATTATTCAACCTCGCAAAGCAGGTCGTGGCGCATCATATCGTTGCCGCCGTCGTCAATTACCTTGATGTTATCGCAAATGATCCTGTGCTTTTGCTTAAGCCCTTCAAGCGAATCTGCCCAAACGGTAAAGCCTGCAATGCGATCTCCGCTGTTTTCAATAGTATCGAACTCCGCGCCGCGCCATTTGAAAAGATAATAATCGGTCATATAGCCCGCCGCTACCATCTCGTCAAAGCCTTCAAGATGGTCAAATCTGCCGGGCTTACAGTATATAAAATCGTCAACGAGATAGGAAGCGTTTGTGTCAAAATCCTCAACGTGCGGCTTTTTACCTAACGTAAGATCAATGACCGCGCCTACAACGTCAAATCCCGTCATTCTCTTAATTCTCAAAAATTTGGTTCCTCCACCCGTTCTCGCGCTGAATTCCAGAACGAACACTTCCTTGCCGTTCGTTATCAGCTGAATGAGCATGGGCGTATTCTTAAGTCCAAAGGCGTCCGCTATTTGCTGCGCAGTTTTCTCTATCTGCTCTCGGACTGCCTCTGCCTCCGCCGCAGGACAACGTCCTCTGAAAATGACGAACTTGTCCTTATCGGCAATTTTAACGTTGTTTGAGATGCAAAGCACCTTTGCGCGTCCCTCCTCAACGTAAACGTCAACGCTTATCTCGGGTCCGTCAATAAACCTCTCAACGATAGCCGTATCGGTTCGGCTGAAACGAACTGCATCGGCAAAAGCCGCCCTCAATTCTTCAATGTTTTCAACTTTTTTTACGCCCTTGGAGCTGTTGCAATCCACGGGCTTTACTATAAGAGGATAAGGCATGTCGGCGATAGCCGCCTCGTCAAGCTCCGCCATACAAACGTGCTTTGCGGTTGACACGCCGTGCTCCTCAAACACTTTTTTCATATAAGCCTTGTTGGTTACGTTCAGCGCGGTCTGATAGTCTATATAGCAGGGCAAGCCCAGATCCTCGGACACCTTTGCAACGGTGAGCAACGCCTGATCTGTGCAAACCGTGATGAGAAAGTCCACCTTTTCCGCAACGGCAACGCGCTTTATCGCCTCAATATCCAGAGTGGACTCCTGATAGAACACGTCCGCATATTTTTTTGCAACGGGCTCGCGATTCCAATCCGCCAAAACAACGGTTATCCCCCTGCTCTTGAGGTCTTTTATCAATGCTATTTGCGGAAATCCTCCCGCTAAAACAAGTGCTTTCATAGGATATTACCTTTCCATGACCTCAAACGAGCCTGTTTATAGGCATTTATTTTGCGGTCTTATTTTTTCTGTTTATAACCCGCTTTATAAAGCGAGCTACCCCTCTGTACATATTGAATGCAAATCGGGCATATTTACGACTCCAGATAATGAATCGCTTTTTTATGGGGAGCTTACGGTACATTTCCAAATAAGGCTCCTTTTTCATGGCCTTGATATCAAGCGTTTTTACCAGAATATCAAAGCGCCGTTGTGCAATGTTTGCCTGTATAACATCGTGATATTTGAAATCGCGATACTCATCCAGCTTTAAGAGCGTATTAACTGCCAGCTCCAGATGCTTGACCATTTTTTCTTTGTCAACGGAAACCGTTTTGGTCCAGGAGCTTGCTCCGCCATATCTGTAAACTGACATGACCTCGGGAATAACGTAAACCGTTCCCTCCGTTGCCAAAAGCATCTTATGCACGTAGTCAAAGGTCTTGATAGAGGTCAAAAGTTCCTTATGCCGCTCGTAATAATCCCTGCGGAAAAACATAGATGCCGTTGGAAATATCAGATGATTATTGATTATCTCCTCCGCAGAGATGAGGCATCTCTCAGCAGTTGAAAAATCTCTGCTTGTATATTTTTCAACGTAATTGCCATCCAGATTATGTGTCATTGCCATATGCGCCACCAGAGCACACTCGGGGTGCGCCTCCATATAGTCAAACTGCGCCTGCAGCTTGTTTTCGCTCGTCCAATAGTCGTCGCCCTCGCAGAATGCGATATATTTTCCTCTTGCGCGCGGCAGCATATGGGCATATATTCTGTTCACCTTAACGGTAAACTGATTAACCGTTTGGTATATCGGCTTTATAATATCGGGGTATTTAATCTCATATTCGCGTATTATGTCGGCAGTTTTGTCCGTGGATGCGTCATCGTGAATGACAACCTCAAAAGCAAAGCTTGTTTTTTGCTTAATGAAGCCCTCCAGCGCATCACGAATGTATTTTTCGTGATTATAGGCCGAGCACAGTACCGTTACCATTATTTCATTACCGTTCATTTCTCCTCCGAGGTCGATGTCTTATCGGTGACGTCAACCAAAGTTTTTGGCGTATCGGTATTGTAAAGGAATATTCCCCAATAGATCCAAAATATAGGATAGTTCCAGAGAGAAAGGCTTATCTGCATAGGCACGATCCAAAGAATCAGGAAGGTGAACATAAGCACTCTTTTCTCCGCACTTGCGCGCTTTATAGACAGCGCACTGACAACTATCATCGCGCAGAAGAAGATAAAGGCAAAAACTCCCGATGAGGAAAGCACCTCTATCATAACGTTATGAGGATATTTGCCAAAATCATGCTCAAAAGTACCGATTCCAAGGCCCAGAATAGGACTCTCCTTGAATGCCTCCAAAGCCATATTCCATATATCTGTTCTTATCGAGAATATTCTGTCGGGCGACTTGTAAAGCATTTCTCTGAAGGTGTTTAGAGAATAGCTGTTTACGCCCAGCAATTCTGCAAGGTCAACCGCCAATTCAAACAGCTGAAACCTGAACAACACCACCAATCCTGCCACTGCCGCAATACCCAGAATAGCACCCGTTGCCTTTTTATTGTACTTGAGCTTTCTCATCATAAGAAAGAACAATATGAAAAAGATGACTGCGGTTACGGGCGAGCCCTTGTTGGTGTTGAGCAGCATATCAACGAAAAATACGGCAGTTGGGACCAGTCCCCACTTTTTTTCATAGTAAAGCCATATTACTACACTCGCAGCAAATGCGGGAAGCAGGTGGTTAAATCCGAGCTGCATGTAGCCGCCTGACCATTGATATCCCACAAAGGGGTCTATCAGGAACATACAACCCTGGATCATACCGATATAGCACCAATATTTGAGCACTCTGGCATAATCTCTGACGTTGATCAGCAAAAATATGGGGATAAGACCGTATATGATGAAGTTATATATGTGCGCATACACAACTGCATTGCCCGCAAAAAGAACGTTAAAGCCGAAAAACGCCGCCATAAGCAAAAAGAACGCAATGAACTTCAAAAGATTCAAAAAGTTCAGATCGCCTATGTTGGTAAATATATATACCAGCAATATAACCAGCGCCACCCCAAGCAAAACAAGCGTTGACAATCCGCCAACCGCCGTTGTAACAGGCTTTGCGAAGGCGAATGCAAAGCAATACAATGCAAAAAGGAACTCCGCCGTGGACTTGCGCCCAACGTTTAACTCATTTGTCATTTTCCTAACCTCTTGAGCGCATATCTGATAAGGTCTGCATTGAATTTCAGCGGCATTTTCTTAACCGCGCGCCAATATACCCTCATCGCGCCCTTGTATTTTTTATACTTAACGTAGCTCAAAAATATACTTCTGGTCCTGTATGACCAGATATCCTTTTTAGCTCCCTTTCGCGCCTTTTCGCAAGCATCGATCATATCGGGATAGCTATTCAGATAAAACAGCGTCAGCTCCTCAAACCTTTCGGGATTGCCCTCTGCATTTCCTCTGTCCGAAACGTCAAATTCAACAAGCACTTCGGGAACAAAGCCGATGGTTGCACCCGTTCGGAAATAGCGCAGCATAAAAGCCGCCTCCTGATGACGCTTGAAGGTGACGTCCCATCCGCCGCATTCCAGCGCGTCGCGGCGCCACATCATAATAACGTTGGTGTAGATGAGCTGGCTTCCGCTGAGTATCTCAAAGGACAAGTTGCCCTCTTTTCCGTTCAAAAAATCGCTGTTCTTTCTGCGCCAGCCGCAATAAACCGCGTGATGCTCGGGGTGGTCAACGAGATATTGAACCTGCTTTTCTATCTTTGTGGGCAAAAACCAATCGTCGTCGTCAAGAAAGCAAACTATGTCGCCATCCGCAGACTGTATACCGGTATTTCTCGCCACAGAACCGTTCATATTCTTTTCGTGGCAAACGTACTTGACGCGCGCGTCATGCGCATACTGCTCCATCATTTTGGCCGTTGCGGTACGCCACTCGGTGTCCGGATTATTATCATCCACAACGACCACCTGAACGTTTTTATATGTTTGCTCCAAAACCGACGCGATGGCGCGCGGAAGCATCTCCGATCTTTTGTACGTGGGAATGACCACACTGACCAATGGATTATTTTTCTCTTTGCACATATATCAAAAATTACCTTTCTTTACACTATTCAAAGCTTGAATTGATTCCCTTTGCAAATATGCCTCTGAACAGCTCTTTTGCCGCAAGCTTTATCGATATATCTTTGGTATAAATCCTGCGCTTGGTGACAAGGTAATGAACTGCATAAAAAACAGACAAAGGCAAACCGAGGATATATCTCGTTGTCTTTCCGCGATTAAAGAAAAATCTACGGTCGTATCCGCGAAACCATGTTGAGCTTTCCTGCGCAACGGCGGCAATTTTTATCGGAACATAATATATATTCAAACCTGCGCGGTAGCAGTCAAGCAAAAATTTGTTTTCCTCTCCGGCGCCATTTTTGGTTCCCGCACCAAGATTTGTATCAAAGGCAACCTTGCCTTTAACGGAAGCAAGCTTAAAGCTTATTTGCCATGACGACACCCTCAAAAGCTCAAGCTTTGAAAGTTTCTTTGGCTTATCTCCAAGCTTTGTTGATCTGTTTACCATCCGAAACACGATAAGATCAGCCTGAGGAAATCTCTCATATGCGTCAACCACCAATTTTTCAAGGTCCGGCACAAAAAGCTCATCATCATCAGAAACAAGACAGATATCCGCATCAGAATTGTCTATTGCCATATTTCTGCTAACGGAAAGACCCCTTGTAGCAGTATATATCATAGTATGTATTCCCTCTTCAACTTTGTAATCGGCATCGGTATCACACTGATTTATGATCAAAGTGTTAACAGCACCAAGCCCTGATCTTTCAATTATTGAAAAGTCCTTGTTATGCATACAACTTAATATAACTTGAAATTTCATATTTCCTCCTTAAGCTCCCGCTAAATAATGGTCACACGGTCATTTAGCTGCTCGCCAACATCCGGGAATCAGCCCACAATAGCGTCCGCTATCTCCTTATAGCTATTCTTTCTATCAAATCTTTCCTCTGCGCAGCGGCGGGCGTTCTTGCCCATTTCAATACGCAGCTCGCGGTTGGCAACAAGCATCTCAAGCTTGTCTGCCATATCATTCGCGTCCTCATTTTTGCAGTTGAGCCCCATATTATAGCGCTCAATAAGCTCTCTGTACTCTCGGCTCTCCTGAGAGTTAACAACGGGAAGTCCCGATGCCGCATAGTCCGCGTGCTTGTTTATTATACTTGCCGCCGAGCCGCGTTTTATCGGATTAACCACTATATCGCACTGAGTCAGCTGTGCGCACATATCCCCGTAAGGCAAGCGGCCAGTAAACAAGCAATTTATCCCGCTCTGCTCGGCAATAGCCTCAAAATCAGCGCGACGGGCTCCATCTCCCATAACTATCAGCTTAAGATTGCTTATTCCTTTTTCGCCAAGCTGCTTTATTGCATATATGAGATTGGGAATGTCATAGCTTGCGCCGAGAGTGCCACAATATCCTATCCACATCTCCCCCTCGGGCTTTGTATAGAGAGGAGCTTGGCTTGCTCCGCCATCATAGGTTTCAAGCCTTGTTCCAAGATAAACGGTATGGCCGTTATTTCCTTTTTTATTCACCCTTTGCGCCCTATTTACGTAGGTGTCGGAAACCGCCACCACCTCGTCCGCGCGCTTATATATGCCGTTTGCAAGGAAGGTAAAGGGGGCAAAAATAATATCGCTGACAACGGGTATGCGCAATACCATCTTAAATGCCTCGGGCCATAGGTCCTGTATGTCAACTATAAACTTTACACCGTTTTTCTTACAATACTTTGCCGCATTATACGATGCGTAAAGCGTGGGCACGGCACAATAAATAACGTCCGGCTTTTTTCTCTTTTTGAGATACTTTTTGACCTCGCTGCCCCATACGAAATGACTGTAAAAGCGCTTTAAGCTGATATTTTTCTTGTACTGCGCCTCATGCAGCATCGTCACCTTAAAAGGATAGTCCTCGGGCGTTTTTGCAAAATGCGTTTTGCTGCCATGATGAAAATCACTGGTTACAAGCTCAACGCTGTGCTCTTCAGACAGCATATTTGCGAGATACATAAAGCGATTGTTGGTCCTCCCGTCAAAAGAACCGCTAAAGTCAGCTAAAATTACTATATCCATTACAATTCCTCAAGAAACATTTTTTTATTTCGAAACGACCTTTACGCTCTGTATTTGGGAAAGAATCCGCTCTCGGAAACGTCCTCTCTCATACTGACTAGCCTGTCGTAGATCTCACTATTGAATATCTTTTTACCGATAACAAAGCGGTTGGGATCATCCTGTCTGTAAAAAGCCTTTTTGAACTTGAAAAGGCTATCCTCCGCGCTTCCAACGCCGCCGCCGAGATATAATGTCTTATATCCGTTATGGCAGCCCCAGAGCGCCGCCTCATAAAGTAAAAGATTTGTGGGGGCAAGGCTTGAAAACTCGCGCCTCGAGCCGGACAGATGATAATTCATCATTCCGTTTGCCATAAGCATAATAGATGCCGCGATAACGCGTCCTTCATAGACAGCGTAAAACATCTGCGCATTATATGGCAGGTCCTCAACGATACTTTTGTAAAACTCCTCGCCAAAATAATAATACGAATCGGCGTTATCCTTGTCCATGGTTTCGTTATATACCTCTCGGAACTCTCGGAATATCTCCTCAAACCGACCGTTATATATCTTAACTCCGTTTTTTTGCGCCTTCCTTATTACGTTGCGATTCTTGCTTGTAATATTGGCATAAAGGGTTTCCTTGCTCGACAGATCCATAGTGACCACGTAACCAAGCTCTACCGTTTCATAGGCTTGTGCCGCAGCAACGTGATTGTCCACAACGGGATGAAATCTGACAAACTCGGAAACGATATTGTTGTTCTTGCACCAAAGCTCATACGCTCCGAACAGCTCGGCGGTGTTTTCACCCTCAATGAGCCATCCCCCATATCCATAAGGCGTTGAAAAATCAAAATACGTATTCTCTGGCAAAGCGCCGCAAAAGCTCTTGCATCCGGCAATATCGCGTTTCATTACAACGTTGATGGCGCGAGTTCCGCATCCGTCATCATAGTAGAAGAGCAAGGGCTCTCCTTCCCCATGGATCTGAAATGCTTTTACGTAACCGCAAAGCCAATACGTATCATATTTTGAGAACGATCTCACTATATCGTCCCATTCGGTCGATCTCTCTACTGTATAAACGGACAGCATACCTTACCTCTTAAAATAATCATTTATTGCATTTACCATGCGGTACATATCCTCTTGCCCATAGCGCTGGTCGCATACAAGACTGATCTCGCGCTCATAAATATCGCGCGTATTACCATCAAGCTTATGATAGCTCGATATCGGCCAATGTATAGGCAGATAGATCTCTCTTGATATCAAATGTTTTCTCAATCCGTCACGCACGGTTGGATCAAGAACTATTGGAACGAACAATGGACAGTCCCGGTCGCAAAGCCTGTCAAAAATAAGATGCTCCGGAAAAGCCTCCATAAGAATTGCGGCGTTTTGTCTGCGCCTGTTTCTGATAAGCTCAACGTCGATTTTGTTCGCCAGCTCTATCTCACATGGCAGAGCTCCCGCAACGGGCGAATGATCGAGGTATTCTTCTGCCTCTGCAAAGCAAGCAAGATATCCTTTGTCCTCGCGCTCTCCTTGCATATATCCCGCCTTTGCCTCCATTGCTCTGCTCCTGAGGGCAACGTATTTTTCGGCTGTGGGCATGAGCTGTTTGCCAATGCCTATAGCAAAGCCGCCCGTTTTGAACCCGCACCATTTGCGCAGGCTGCCGAAATAATAATCCGCGTCATGCCGATCATTTGAAAACACCGTGTGGGTGAGATCTCGGATAACCGTTGCCTTTTGCCCATCGGCGCTATATTCGCTTGAATATCCGAAATAATCCATAACGAGCAAAAGCTCGCCCGCCTCGCACTCGGGTATCTCTTGAACAAGCTCCCCATTCCTCATATACACGGGGTAAAATCTGACCTCCAGCCCGTGCTTTACAAAAGGAATTATCATACTGTCACAGCACCAGGAAGGAAGATGAGCCACCTTTGCACCGGAGCTGTCCATAGCATGAACAATAATGGCTTCAAGGGCGCTTCTTCCCGACATAAACCAGCCGGTGTCATCAGCAAAAATGCCTCGCTCCGCGTTGGTTGTCGGAACGCTCCAGAATTCGCTGCCGATCTCTTTTCTCATAATCTGAAATCCTGAATCTTTATTTTCCGTATCTTTCGTACAGAAGCTTGGTATCAAAGCCGTCAAAGAGCATATTCTCGCCCTTCTCGTTAAGGAAGAATACCTTTGACTGCAAGGACTTTATAGTCTTTTCAACATCCTCCAGGGTGGGAGCCTTGAATTTAACGAGAAGTCCTCTGCTCTGCGAAGTGTTTTCATTTACTATCTCGGTTCCCGGCGTTATGTAGCAATGCGCATCGAGAACGTTGGGATCATCAAATATTTTGCTATAATCGATAGTCTTTACAACGCCGCGGTGCAGGCGGAAACAGAGCGATATTGAATATTCGCTGAATTGGGGGTTATCCTTTGAAATATCGTCACCCATGCTTCCCGTTAAGGAATGGGATATCAGCATTTTCATAAAGTTTATGTTGTTAAACTTCTCAATAATCGTGCAGTCGTTATTTCCGTTGAGGCGGTAACCCATCTCAAAAACGTGAATGCTCTCATCGTTTGCGATACCCTGGAAAAATGCAACTCCGTTTTGGGCGCCTATTCCCTTAAGGAAGGTCTTGATCTTTCCGTCAACGGTTTCCATAAACTTGCCATAATATTTCGAGGGGGTAAACACGAGCGCACAGCGACCTGCAAAGCCCTCGTCATTGCGAGAGATAAATTTATCGTTCAGGCAGGAAAGGCTTGCAACTCCGTCAACTATGGTGTATATAGCCGCAAACTCAACGCCAACCAGATATTGCTCGCAAATGATCGTCTGGCTTACGGAATATTCAAGCGCATATCTTACCGCCTCATCAAGCTCGCTCTCACTATGGCAAACGGAAATACCCTTGCAGCCTGCATAGTCTGTGGGCTTAATGATAACGGGATATACGATATGCTTTTTATCCTCCTCGCTTATGCCCTTTGTAAAGCGATAATCTCTGGGGGTGGGAATGTCATATTTTTCGCACATATCCTTGAACGTGCGCTTGTTTCTCGTAAGCTCTATCTGCTCTGCAGTTGCGTAAAACGGGGTGCCCAGAGCCTCTGCCACCTTTTGTGCGGAAGCAACCTTGAACTCGCTGTATCCCGCCATAACTCCGCCAACTCCGTTTTCGCGGCACTTTTTAACCACCGCGTCAATATCAGAATAGTCCATCTCCCAGACCTCGTCCGCAAGGCTCTTGGAAAGACAGTTTATTTTGCTGGCATTCCTGTCTATAAGTATAACGTAGACGCCCATTTCGTGAGCGGCTCTTGTCAAGCTTTCATTTTCCTCAACTCCGATGAGCAAAAGCTTTTTTCCTTTACAATTCTCAAACATATGCAAAATCACCTTTCAAAAATTATTGTATTGGCGAATGGGTTCTTGCAATGCAAGAAGCTCTCCGCCGCATTATTTTTCGCTAACGCTTTCCGCATCTCTGCGCAAAACTCTGTCAGCGCGCTCAATATGCAGGCTGACGGGCTGCTGCTCGCCCTGCCCGATTCCCTCGCGTTTAAGCACCTTGATCAAGGTTTTGAAAATAACCTTAACGTCCATTGCCAAGGAGATGTTGTCAACGTATTCAAGATCGTAAGCGAACTTTTCCTCCCAGGAAAGATTGTTTCTTCCCATGCATTGAGCAAGGCCCGTAAGTCCGGGGCGAACGGTGTGACGTCTGCGCTCCTCCTCGGTGTAGTAATCCAGATACTTTACCGCCAAGGGTCTGGGGCCGACTATAGACAAGTCGCCGATAAGAATGTTCAATAGCGAGGGCAGCTCGTCAATAGAAAGCGCTCTTATGATGCGGCCGTATTTGTTCAGTCTGTCCTTGCTGGGAAGAAGATTGCCGTTTTCGTCCTTTGCATTGGACATAGAACGAAACTTGAAAAGCTTTATGATGCGCTCCTTGCCCGTTTTCTTATCGATCTTTCCGGGTCGCTTTTGTATGTAGAAGGGATTTCCCTTCATCGCTATCGCTCCAACGATCGTAAAGATGAGCAAAAAAGGCGACAGCACCGATATAGCCATCAAAGACAAAACGATGTCAAAAAATCTCTTAAAAAACTTGGAATACATATTATCCTCCAAACTAACAAAAAACTCGGATCTCGTTATCACTCAAAGCAGGATCTTATTATCTCTATGACCGCATCCTGCTCCTCGGCGGTCATCTTTATATCGCTCGGCAAGCACAGGCCGCGGTTGAAAATGTCGGCTCCAACGTCGGCACAACCGCCCGCGATATAAGCGTTTGTCTTGGCTCTGGCGCTTCCCTCGCGCGTGATAAACTCGTGCATGCGGTACATAGGCTGCATGTGCATAGGCTTCCAGATAGGTCTGCCCTCGGCGTTTGCCTCGGCAAGCTTTTCGAGTATCTCGGTAGGACAGGTCTTGCCCTGCTCCTTTACATAAAGCGCGGTAGTGTCATCTCTTACCTGGCGGCACATTGCCTCCTCGTCAATGATCATTGCGGAAAGCCAATAGTTAGGCTCACTTGCCTCAACGATCGGGTTCATCTTTACGGGAAGCCCCTTCAAGCCCTCGCAATATCTGTCGTAGACCGCCTTTTTGCGCGCGATATGCTCCTCAAGATATATGTACTGACCGCGGATAACACCCGCAACGATGTTGCTCATGCGGTAGTTATATCCAACCTCCTCGTGCTGATACCAGGGGGCATTTTCTCTGGCCTGGGTGGACCACTTGCGCGCCTTGTTTGCAACCTCAAGGTCGTTGGTAAGCAGGCAACCGCCCGCAGAGCCCGTTATTATCTTGTTTCCGTTATAGCTGACGGCGCCGTAATCGCCGAAAGAGCCGCACTGCTTGCCGCCAAGCGTTGCACCCATGGCCTCTGCCGCGTCCTCTATAAGCAGCGCTCCGTGGCGGTCACAGATATCCCTTATTGCGTCCATTTTTCCGGGGAATCCGTACAGCTCGGCACACACTACAAGCTTTACTTCGGGGTAAAGCTCAAATGCGCGCTCCAGCGCCACGGGGTCCATATTCCAGGAATCTGCCTCGGTATCGATAAATATCGGAATACCGCCCTCGTATACTACGGGGTTAAGCGTTGCATCAAAGGTCATATCCGAGCAGAATACGCGTTTTCCCTCAAGCGCGCCGTGACTTATAGCGGGGCGACCGTAAAGTCTTTCGCCCGCCGCCTTAACGCACAAATGGAGAGCCGCGGTACAGCTGGACAGGCCAACGGCATATTTCATCTCTGCCTTGTCTGCAGCAATGCGCTCTACCTCGTTTATGTTTTCGCCAACCGTGCTTACCCAGTTGGTATCGTATGCTTGCTTTACAAACTGCATCTCCTCGCCGTGCATCGTAGGAGTTGCAAGCCAAACCTTTTTATCAAATTTCTTCATTTGCCGATCACCTCATCAAACGTAGTAAATTTTATGCTCGCGGCACATTCAAAAGAGCTTTTTTTGCCCCAAAACGTCCGCATATATGTCAAAATGGCATAGTTATCCCATTATTATCTATATTATATCACTATATATACCAAAAGTCAACATAAATTCACAATAAGCCAAATATTGTCGGTTTTTGTGATATATTGGCGTCAATTCTGCATGATTCAAACGTTGCATTGGAAATTTTTTCTATAAAACAGCCAATAACCCCGTGCAAACGAACCTTGTCCGTTCACACGGGGTTATTATTTTGCCGGGTCAAGTATGCGTATCTTATGCCCCGAAATCCTGAATAAATCCCAAAAGCAGACCTGCTCCCGCGGAGCATATCGCGGCAAGAATATATCCTATGACGGCGGATATCCTCTTCATAGGCGATTGCTCCAGCTTTGTCACCTTGCCATCAATTTTTTCAACCTGATCCGCAACGTTTTTTTGCTGAGTTGCGAGCACCTCAAGCGCGGTTACCATTTTGTTTAGCAGCTTGGCGTTTTGTTCAAGCGCGGTTATTCTGTGAGAATTGGACTTGCTTCTCTGCTCGTTTTCTGCCACCGCCTTCACAAGATCCTCGTGGTCAAGCATGATCGCCTCCACCTCGGTCATCTTCAAGCATTATCTGCTTATATTCCCGATCCGTGATCTCATAAAAGCTTGCCCCGTCCACACACTCGGCAAGATAAATGACCTTGCCGTAAATTTCGCCGTCCGTCAACATCTTGCCCTCACTCGCGGTCAATATTTTTCTGCTCATATTTCACCTCCGAATTCAGACTAAAGAAATAGTCCAATTTTTCTTGGTGTCGGCAAGAGCTGTCCACTCGGCATCCGTAAATGCGTTGTTAACCGCCGTTTTTGACAAGGAAAGCGTCTTTCCGCTTGCCGTGTCGGATAGACAAGACACGATATTGGAAATGCTGTCCTTGGATAATTTCGTACTCCAACGAACGTTCAAGTTTTGACCGATAACACCCTCAAAGGTTACGTTTTGCAAAGCATTGCAAAAGTCAAAAGCATTCGTAAATGCGGTATCCTCGTCTGCTCTCATTTTTGCTATCGTGTGTAATCTGACACAGTTAGCAAAAGCATTATTATAGGTGAAATCGGGTTGCATACCTATATCTTCTATTTCCTCCAATGCCTTGCAGTTATAGAAGGTGAAATAGTAGCCGCTCTGTGTTCCTGTTCCTCTTGCCTTTTGCGAAAAATCAAAATAAGCCGATTCCACCCTTTTCAACTTGGTGTTGAACGAAAAAGTGTTCATTCCCGAGTCCGCCTGCGTAAAAATTATCTTTTTCGCAGGGCGCAGGTATTCGCTGCCCCAATAGGAAAACGCGCGAGCATAAGTCGTTCTGCTTCCGTTATCGGTAAAGCCATTCCAGAACTCATTGTCGGCGACCTTTCGAGCCTGCTGAATGCCTCTTGAAACACCTGACTGAAACACTTTGGTTACGTTCTCGCTGACCCTTTTCAGACTGTCAAAAACGTTACCCTTCTGCTCACTCATCGGCCTTCACCTCCGCCATCGACCAAAACCGCCTCAAGAGCGCCTATGCGCTCCCTCCAAGCCTGCCTTTCGGCTCTTATCGGCGCGTATTCGGGCTCGGTAATAAAGCCCTCCGCGTACTTTATCGCCTTGTAGTCGCTCTCGGCAAGTCTGACCTTGAGATCTCTTATCTCGCGCTCTGCCGCCATGACCTCAAGTTCCCTTTCGGTATAAGGGATATATACCCCTATCTCCTCGCGCTCCACTCTCGCGGGAGCATAGGGCATCTCTTCAACGTCGATCACCTTTTTTACGTCGTAACCGCCGTTTTCATACTGCTTTACGACCTCATAGTGCGACACCTCGGCAACCGCCGCCTGCTCGGCTATTTCGGTTTCTATAAACTCGGTCTTAAGATAGCCTTTGGCAAGGTCAAATTCTGTCAATTCAACCGTTTTTGTTTCGTCAAATATTCTCATATCTATACCCTCCTTAAGCCACTCGTTTCCACATATATACCGTCAAATAGGGCGGCAAATTGCTTGAGCTGTTGATAGTGCCGTCAACGTCAGTAGCATGTTTGTAAGCTATACTACCAGTTACGTCTTTATTTGGTAGAGTTACCCTTGTCAGAGCGCCATTATCTTGCAATATGTAGTCCATATAGCGAAAGTTTTCGTGTGACTTGCTCCTCATCAGCATAATGCCTTTATCTCTATGCTCAGTATCCTCACCAAGTATATAAATATCAGCCCACAAATCGTGTTCGTGCGCGTGTGCAGCGGTACCGCCCATAGTTCCTGCGGCAGACCACTCCAAGCCTCCCGCCGCCGCTAAAAATCTGTTGTGGATCTGCTCCCAGACACCGCCGAAAAGCTGGGCAGGGCTGGTTGCTTTTTCCGAGATATACACCGAGCCTATGGGATAAACGCGCCCAAGTTCCACCAGAGCCGCAGAATCCGAAAACTCGCCTATATAACCTTTTTGCACTTCCTCGATGCCCAAAAGCAGCTCGTCTATGCTCTCGTAGTACCCCTGCCTTGATTGCTCCGCCTCCGCTCTTTGATTTTCCGCATCGGCTCTCCCTATCTCCGCCGCCTCTCTTGAGGCTTCATTGCCCTCGCGAACGGTGTCCTGCGCCTCTCTCCGAGCCTCCGCCTCCTGCATAGTGGCGTGCGCCTGCATCATACTGTCGATAAGACTTTGCGCCGCTTCGGGACTGATGTCATCGCCTGCGTAAAGCGCACTTGCAACGTCTATGACAAACTGCGAGCTGGTCAATTTTGCTCCATCCGCGCCTGTAAGTGAAACGGAGCATTTGGTCTGCCCCGCACAAAGCAGGATAGCGGCGTCTATAACGTATTCGACATAGCCGTTTTCGCACACCTCGCCAAGATAAGCTCCGCTCGTTCCGTCCGCGCAGGCAAAATTGACGGTTGCGGTCACGTCACGGCTTACAGAATAAGGCTTTCCGTCATCGGTGAGCCTTATCGAAAGGCGGCGTGACTTAAGATCGTTCTGCGTTGCAAAAACAACGCGGGCATTGCTCTTGCGCGACAGGTCGACTGTAATATTTCTTGTTACCTTTTCCATAAAAATTCCTTTCTTTACAGAGTTGCATCCTCGGCAGCCGCCACCCGAGGAGCCTTTTTGCCCCTTCACCTCTCCCCACGCGCCTCACACAAGAACGCCGCTATCTTTCCCTGTGTACTCCTCCCCCGAGGCAACGTAAATGAAACGAGCAAAGTTAAGTGTCCTTAACTCGTATCAATTATCGCACATTTGTTCTTTTGTGTAAACCCCACAAAACAAAAAATCGGCACATTGACCAAAATCAATGTGCCAAATTTATGCAATTTGCTTTTCCAATTACTCTGCAAGATACTTTTCAACAACTTTTGCAACGTATGAGAAGCCGTTGATCGTTCCCAGATCATAGCCGCAATCCAAGGAATTGGAGTAGATCAGGAGCGGAACGTACTCGCGGGAGTGGTCCGTTGAAGGCGTTGAGGGGTCGCATCCGTGGTCCGCGGTAATGATAAGCAGGTCGTCCTCGCGCAAAAGCGCCAAAAGCTCGCCCAGGCGCTCATCAAAGCGCGTAAGAGCCGCCGCATAACCCTCCACGTCGTTTCTGTGTCCGTAAACCATATCGAAATCAACGAGATTCGTAAAGCAAAGTCCCGAAAAATCTCTCTTTGCGATAGCCAGAGTCTTGTCCATTCCGTCATCGTTATTAACGGTGGGATTGGATTCGGTCACTCCGCGGCCTGCAAAAATATCGTTTATCTTGCCAACGGAAATCGTGTCAAAGCCCTTATCCTTCAATCTATCCAGCATAGTTTCCTTTGGAGGAAGCAGCGAATAGTCATGGCGACCCGAAAGGCGCTTGAAGGGATGCTCGCCGCCAAAGGGACGGGCGATAACTCTGCCCACTCCGTGCTTACCGACAAGCATAGCTCGAGCTATCTCGCAATATCTGTAAAGCTCGGGGAGAGAAACGATACTCTCATGCGCGGCGATCTGGAAAACAGAATCCGCCGAGGTGTAAACGATAAGCTTACCCGTTTTCAGATGCTCCTCGCCATAGTCCTTTATTACCTCTGTGCCCGAATATGGCTTGTTGCAAAGCACTCCCCTGCCGCATTGGCGCTCAAACTCCTCAATTACCTCAGGCGGAAAGCCCTCGGGATAGGTGGGCAGCGGTTGCTCTGAAACAATGCCCGCTATCTCCCAATGTCCCGTTGTGGTGTCCTTGCCCCGCGACAGCTCCAGCATCTTGCCAAAGTCGGCAATGGGCTGCTCCTCGGGAACAAATTTTCCGCGCGAACAACCTGAAATGTTGAAAAGACCCATTTTTGCAAGGTTGGGAACGTTGAACGCGCCCGATGACTGAACTGCGGCAAGAGTGTTACTTCCCTCATCAGAAAAGTCCGCCGCATCCGGAAGCTCGCCAACACCAAAGCTATCCAGAACTATCAAAAATACTCTTTTCTTGCTCATTTATGCCTCCGCAACCTCAAGCGCGATCTCCATCATCTTTGTAAACGCCGTTCTGCGCTCGTCTGCAGGCAGATTGAGCGAGGTGTCTACCAGGGAATCGCTTACCGAGCAGATGCAGAGAGCCTTTTTGCCTGCGCGAGCCGCGGTTGCATACAGTGCTGCAGCCTCCATCTCAACGCCGAGAACGCCCAGCTTTGCCCAGTTGAGATCGTTATAGGTGTCGTTATAGAAAACGTCGGACGAGAATACGTTACCAACGCGATAGTTAACGCCTGCCTTTTCGCATTCGTCAACTGCGCGGCGCAAAAGCTCAAAGCTTGCAATAGGAGCAAAGCGGCCGTTCATACCGTACTGATCCGCAAAGCTGGAGTTTGTGCAAGCACCCATAGCCAGAACTATATCGCGGGGCTTGAGATCTGCCTGATAGGATCCGCAGGAACCAACGCGAATGATGCTGGATACGTCATAGAAATTAAACAGCTCATAGGAATAGATGCCGATAGAGGGCTGACCCATTCCCGATGCCATAACGGAAACTCTCTTTCCCTTATAGTAGCCCGTGTATCCCTGAACGCCGCGAACGTCGTTTACAAGCTTTGCGTCCTCAAGATAGGTTTCGGCGATGAACTTGGAGCGCAGGGGGTCGCCTGGCATAAGCACGGTCTTTGCAAAATCCTCTTTTTTACAAGTTATATGGGGGGTTGGAATTGACATTTTTATATCTCCTTTTCAAATAAAATTCAAACGCATCAATAGCCCGCGCCGGTGTCGGTCTGTTTGATTATCTTAACAACGCGGCTGGTTCCCAGTCTGTCTGCGCCAAGCGCGATAAAGTCGTCCGCATCCTCAAGAGAGCCGATGCCGCCTGCCGCCTTTACCTTTACGTGTGCGGGGGAGTTTGCGCGCATAAGCTTAACGTCCTCGCGTGTAGCGCCCGCGGTTGAAAAGCCTGTTGAGGTTTTGATAAAGTCCGCGCCCGATTCACCAACTATGCGGCACATTTCTATCTTCTCCTCCTCGGTAAGCAGACAGGTTTCGATGATAACCTTGAGTATCTTGTTGCCGCAAGCCGCCTTTATAGCTTTGATCTCGGAGAGAAGATAATCGTAATTCTTTGCCTTAAGCTCGCCGATGTTGATGACCATATCGATCTCGTCCGCGCCCGCCTTTATGGCGTCCTCGGTTTCAAACACCTTAACGGCGGTTGAATTGTATCCGTTGGGAAATCCGATAACGGTGCAGATAGCCAATCTTTCGCCAACGTAATTCTTTGCTCTGCCCACAAATACGGGCGGAATGCAAACGGAAGCCGTGTTGTACTTGATTCCGTCATCACAAATCGCCTTGATATCGTCCCAGGTTGCAGTTTGCGCAAGCAGGGTGTGATCGCAAAGGCTGAGTATCTTTTGGTTTCTGTTATTTTCGCTCATATTTCACATCACCTTTCTGTTTTTTCTCTTCCCTTTTATTATACCATTTACCTTTACAAAAATCAATAGTTTTTTTACAACGGAAAAAGGCGGCGAAAACTCGCCGCCTTTATGTATTAAAAGTGATTATCAGCCGTTAACTTCAACCTTTGTGATGTGAGTATTTACTGAACCGTACCAGTAAACGAAGCCGGTAATGTCAACAACGTCGCCTGCCTTGATGTCAGCAAATGCCTTGTAAAGCTCGGTGTCGGGATCAGTGAGGTAGCGCTCAACGCAGAAGCTGAACGTTTCATTGCCCTGCTTTACGTTAACGTATATATCGTCACCGGGCTCGCCGTTCTTATAAGTAACGCTTTCAACGGTAAGTCCCTTGAATACAGCAAGCTCGTTCTGATGCTTGATAAGCTCTTCCTCGTTTGCAAGAATGTCGGTAAGGTCAACGGGCTCTGCAACGTAGGTGTCGGCACCCTCAACAAACTCAAAGGTGCAGCCTGCTGCCAGCTCAACCTCGCCCTGCCATGCGGTCTTATAACCTCTTACGCGGATCTTTGTACCGGGAACCAGCTGTTCAGCCTCCTCTGCGGTGCAAACCATGTTATATGCGAGGTAACCGCCGTCGTGATCCTGAAGGTAAACAACGATCTGGTTGTTCCACCAGGACTGAGTTGCCTGAACGTAAGCCTCGATAATTACGTACTCGTCCATCTCAGCAGCCATAAATTCCTCGTGAGAAAGAACCTTCTGAACGGCTGTGATGTGAGTATTAACTGCGCCATACCAATAAACGAATCCGGTAATGTCAACAACGTCGCCTTCCTCGAGATCGGCAAATGCCTGATAAAGCTCGGTGTCGGGAGCGGTAAGGTAACGCTCAACGCAGAAGCTGAACTCTTTAGCGCCCTGCTTTACGGTTACGTAAATGTCATCGCCGGGCTCGCCGTTCTTGTACTCGATCTTGCTGATCACAAGACCTCTGAAGAGAGCAAGCTCGTTCTGATGCTTGATAAGCTCTTCCTCGTTTGCAAGAATGTCGGTAAGGTCAATGGGATCTGCAACGTAGGTGTCGGCACCCTCAACAAACTCAAAGGTGCAGCCTGCTGCCAGCTCAACCTCGCCCTGCCATTCGGTCTTATAACCCTTTACGCGGATCTTTACACCGGGAACGAGGTTTGCAGCATCCTCCTCGGAGCATACCATATTGTATGCAAGGTATCCGCCGTTCTCATCCTGAAGATATGCAACTATCTTGTTGTTCCACCAGGACTGAGTTGCCTGAACGTAAGCCTCAATAATAACGGGAGCATCCATCTCTGCAGCGATATACTCATCATAAGTCATAACGCTAAGATTTTCAAAGGGATCTGCCTCTTCGGTAGTGGACTCGGTCTCGCTCTCGGTAGTTCCCTCGGTAGTGCCCTGGGTAGTACCCTGTGTGGTACCCTCAGTTGTACCCTCGGTCGTGCCCTCAGTGGTCTCGTTCTCTGTCGTGCCGCAAGCAGCGAGAGAGATAACCATTACAAGTGCAAGAAGCAATACTAAAAACTTTTTCATATTTTTCTCCTTTAATTTTCGGGATATTCCCGATTATGTCATCATCATTATATACCGATTTTGAAAAATTGTCAACAATAAAAATTATATTTCCGCAAATTTCATTTATTGGGACGATTTCTTTTTAATCTCGGTTTCGGTTTCGCTGCCGCTCTCGGCATCGGTCACCACCTCAACGGGCTTTACCTGGTCAAGACGGTACAGCGACACCATATTGTTAAACAGCTTTTCCATATACGCATTATCCACCTTTATCTTTCTGCGCTTGGCGGTAACGACCTCCTCTATCATCTGGCCCGCCGCGTCACGAAGAGAAGCGGAGCCCGAGAATACGGGAGTTACAAAAGTATTTTCAACGTTTTCGTTGAGCAGCTTACAGCAGTCTATCTTCACCTTATAGTAAAGCGAATTGTCCTCGCCCGCGCGGGACATATATTCAAGGTATTCCTCGCTCTCCTGCGCCTTGTGCGTTACGGGGACGTAGCCCTCCGTCTTTGCATAAGCTATCTGCACGTCGTTTGTGAGCAGGAACTGAACGAAGAACCAGGAAGCAAGCACCTCTTGGGGATCTGCCTTGTTGAAAATGCAGACCGAGGGACCCTGCGATATCATTTTGGGATTTTCAACGTCATACTGCGGAATGGCTCTGACCACCGTTTCAAACTGCACGATCTCGGATGCATCAATGTCAAGCAGAGGTGCGTCCGAGCCGATCCAGGTCGCACCCGCGGTGGAGTCTATCGCGAAAATGCACTGTCCCGCATTGAAATAGTTTCCGGGATAGCTCGAGATCTTAAAGGTTGAAAAAGCGCGCGTTCCCGCATGCTCTGCGATCTCGTAAAGAATCTCCTTTGTGGTGTCGTTGAATATCTCGATATCGGCGTTATCGGTTGAATACCCTGCTCCCTTTTGCTTAAGCATGCTTATCATCATATTGTCCGTGGACTTATAGATAAAGGGTATCATGACCTTCTGACCGTTGACGGCAAAGGTGCCGTCCGCGTTCTTTTTCATAGCCGCCTCGCTGACCTCCCAAACGAAATCCCAGGTAAGAATTTCGGGGATCTCGTAGCCCAGCTTTTCAACGTAGGTCTTGTTTATATAGAGAGCCTCGGTGGAACGCATGTAGGGTATGGCGTAATAGCTGCCCGCTATCTTGCCCTCATTGAGATACTTGTCTATCATTTCCTCGCGCTTTACTGCGTCAAACTTATGATATGAACCGCCAAAGCCATAACGGCTGTCGCGCATGAGGTCGTCAAGCCTGACTATAACGTTGCGTCCCGTCATATAAGTCGCTATATGGTCGGGATAGCTGATGCAGACGTTGGGCGTTGTTCCCGTTGAAATATTGGTTATAACGTCCTGATATATGAGCGTGTAGTCGGAATAGGGCTTGAGATTGACCTTGATGTTGGGATAAAGCGCCTCAAAATCGGCAACAGCCTTTTTATACACTTCAACCTGCGCGGCGTTGTTCTCGTTTTTAGCCCAGAAGCTTATCTCAATGGGCTTTGTTTCGTCAAATTCAACGTCAATATTGAATTCCTCAAGCGGCTGATATCTGCCATGGCATGCTACCAGGGAAAGCGAGCCTATAAGCATTCCGAGCGCCAAAAGAATGGCTAATATACGTTTTGAAATACTCATCCCTTAAGTCCTCCTCTGGATACACCCTCCATAATTTTGTTTCTGAATATCAAAAACAGTACGATAAGCGGCGCGGATACAACGCAAACTGCCGCCATCATCGCGGGAATATTTTCTCTTCCAAAGCCTCCCTCGCGTATCGCCTGTATTCCGTTTGATACAAGGAAATATTCGGGGTCGTCCGTAATAAGTCTTGGCCAAACGTATGCATTCCAGCACTCGATGACCTTGAGAATTATTACGGTAACTATCGTGGGTCGGCAGATGGGCACCATTACCTTGACAAGATACTTGAGGTCGCGCGTGCCGTCCACCTTTGCGGCAAGATAAAGCTCATCGGGTATCTGCGCAAAATTCTCTTTGAGCAGATAGATATAGAATACCGAGGTCACGCTGGGCAAAATAAGTCCCGTAAAGGTATTGCGCAGGTCGAGATTGGTTATGGTTACAAAGTTCGTGATGACAACAAGCTCGCTCGGTATCATCATAAGCGCCAAAAACAGCGTAAAGGCAAGATTCTTGCCGTGAAAATCAAGTCTTGCAAAGGCAAACGCCGCAAGTATAGACACGATGAGCATTATCACGGTGGTTGCTACCGTGTATATCAAAGTGTTCACAAAATAGTCCGCCAGAGGCACCGCGGTAAACGCCGTTACGTAATTCTTGATAGTGGGCGCCAGCGTATATAGCTTTGGCGTGAATTCCGCGTTATATGCACCGAACTCCTTGAGCGAGGTGAGTATCATATAGTAGAACGGGAAAAGCACCATCAGAGCCCAGAAAACGAGCATGGTATATATCAGCATCTTAAGAACGACGTCGCGGACGTGCGCTCTCTGCTCCTTTGCCTTGTAGGTAGGGGTCTTTAACTGAACGTTAGTCATACGAGCACCTCCCTATCAATAATGAACGTGCTTTTTGCTTACCACAAGGTTGATGCCCGTGATGCAAAGCACAATAAAGAACAGAACGACAGCCGCCGCAGAAGCATATGAAGGATATCCGCCGCTGTTTCCGTACAGCATGTCGTAAACGTAACCGACGAGGGTGTTCATTCCCGCAACGTTGAGGTTGGTGCCGAAAAGCGCAACCGAATCGCTGTATGCCTTGAATGCGCCGATAAAGCCCGTTATCACAAGGTAAGAGATCATGGGCGAGATCATAGGCAGAGTAATTCTCCAGAACATTCTCGCTTTACCCGTTCCGTCCACCTTTGCGGCGTCGTAATAGGTCTGATTTACCGAGGCAAGAGATCCTGTGAGAATGAGTATCTTAAATGGCATAACGACCCATATCGTGTAAAAGCAAAGCACAAACATCTTTGCCCAATAGGGTCCGCCTATAAAGTCCACCGTTTCGCCGCCAAAGGTGTGTATGAGAAGATTTATCATGCCGTCCGTATACTCTGTGGGCTTGAAAAGTATCATAAATACAAGACCAACCGCCAGAGTGTTGGTTACGTAAGGCAGGAAATACACCGTTTGAAACAGCTTGCGCAGCCATTTGATGCTGGAAAGACCCAGCGATATGACAAGCGCTATGCCCGTTGAAAGCGGAACGGTTATCGCAACCAGAATAAGAGTGTTTTTCAGCGCCTGCATAAAATAGGGGTCCTGAAAAATATGCTCAAAATTTCCAAAGCCCACGCCCGTGTATATCTGAGTTACGAAATTAAAGTCCTCCTCAAAGGCGTAAATGAATACGTCAATGAGCGGATAGATCATAAATACGCCCAAAAATATAAAGGCGGGAGCCAGGTACAGCCAACCCTTAAGGCTCTTTTTTTCCATTTGGTATCCTTTCCGCGCGCACCTCGGCGCGCAAGATAACAGTTATACAAGATAATTATATCACATTCGCGCGCATTTGTAAAGATTTGGACAAAACTTTTCCCAAAAACAAAAAACGGGATTTTTCTCCCGTTTTCTGTTAATTTTTTGTTGTTTTTACAATTTTCAATTTATTTTTTAACCAAAAACACCTGTCTTTTCGCGAATTATCAGCAAATTGAGCGGCAATCCCCGTGCAATAAAGAATAAAGCTCCTCTCTGTCAAGGTCAAAGTCCTTCATTGCCACCTTTCTGATACAAGGGTCGAAATACCGCTTGAAATAATATTCCCCTGTCCTTACGTCGCAGCACGAGGTGTATCTTGTGTACTCGTATTTCTCTCCAACTGCCACACAGCCATATGGCATGGCAACGCTTGACAAAATGTGAAAAAGCTGCAGGACGCCGCGCGGCAATGCGCCCTCTCTTTCCCCATTTTCTTCGTTTTCTACGTTTCCTCCACCTATCGCGTTTGCGCGGACAAATGCCGCGCGCACAAAGCGAGATGCGCTTGACCAATCTCCCGGAAGGCCGATAGCGCCCATTCCGCGACTGTATCGGCTAAAGCTCAACTGCTTGCCAAAGCAAGCCGCAGGGTCGCTCGCCGAGAGCGACTGATAATTGCATATATTGTTCAAATGATATTCAAAGGGCGGATTATTGGTCAGAACGGAATATGGATCATTAAATACGCGCGTTCCCTCCTCCGTTATCTCAAGCACGATGCAATCCTTTTCGTCCGAAATGATCCAATGCAGCTCGGGCAGGGCAAGCTCCTCACAAAACGGCTCTTTAACAAGGTTGATTTTATTGATAAGCCTTCTCGCCTCAAAAACGCTTGAGCATCGCCCCAAAATATGAGGTATCAGCTCGAATTGGCATACGTTATCGCACATATCAAGCGCCATTTTTGAATAATGACAGTTGCCAACAAAATTAAGGCCCGCCATTGACAGCCCTTGCTCGTTCGTTGCCTCAAAATAGAGCGGATATCCTTCCATTATTATACCAGTGCCTATCAAGGCGGCGTGCCGCTTCATATTTGGCATATACCTGAAAGCGAGATCGTATCTTCTCGGCGTTACGATAACGCTCTCTCCAAAGCCCACCTCCAAGTCAAGATTTCTGCCGAAAAACCTATTTTCTCTTCCAAAAACAACCGCAGTACACATATTTTACCTCCGCGCGTTTTTGAAGCTATTATTTACGTCCTCCTCGTGCTCTATTCAAGAAAAAAGCCATCGGAATTTCCGATGGCTTCTATATCAATTATTTATACTATTCATATGCTCGGGAGTGTTTATCTCTCCGTCGGGCTCAAGGTCAGGCAGGAATACCTTATGCAAGCATCCCGTGGGGCAGCCGGCAACGCATATTCCGCAGCCTGTGCACTTTGAGTAGTCGATAACGGCGAGATTGTTGGTTACCGTTATAGCTCCCTCGGGACAAGCCTTTTCACACTTCTTGCAACCGATGCAGGCATTCTTGCATGCCTTTCTCGCATCGGCTCCCTTGTCCTTGTTACTACACATAACAACGCTTCGGGCTTCCTGAGGAATAAGTGAAATGATATGCTTGGGGCAAACCTCGGTGCAAAGTCCGCAGCCGAGACATTTACTGCTGTCAACGTGAGCGATACCGTCCTTCAAGCATATAGCCTGAACGGGACAAGCCGCAGCACAATCACCAAAGCCAAGACAACCGTATTTGCAGGCATCGGGACCTCCGTAAAGCATGGCAGCCGCGCGACAGCTCGAAATACCGTCGTATTCAGCCTTTTTGCCCGTTGCCTCGCAGTTTCCGTTGCAGTGAACGAAGGCAACGAGATCCTCGGGAGTTTCAACCTCAACTCCTAAAAGTGCAGAAAGCGCATTTGCGGTATCCTCCGCACCGGGAACACAAAGATCGGCTCTGACACCGCCCGCCGCAAGTGAAGCCGCGTAATCGTCGCAGCCCTTAAAGCCGCAGGCTCCGCAGTTTATTCCGGGAAGGCATGCTCTTATCTCCTTAACCCTTTCGTCTTCCTTGACACCAAAGAAGTGAGAAACAAGTGCCAGCAAAACGCCCGCCAAAATTCCAACCGCCGCAACAACGGCAAGTGCAATCAAAATTTCAATCATAGCGCTACCTCCTTTACGCGAACAGCGATTCTACCACTCCGGCAAATCCCATAAACGCAAGAGAGATGAAGGATGCGGCGATCAGAGTTGATGCAAGGCCTCTGAAGGGCTTGGGAATACGGCTCTCGTCTATGCGTGAACGCAATCCCGAGAAGAGCACCATAGCGAACAAGAATCCGAGACCTACACCGAGTGAGCTTACGATCGATTCAAGAAAGTTGTAGCCGTCGTTTATGTTGTTGAGCGCAACACCGAGAACGGCACAGTTTGTGGTGATAAGGGGAAGATATACGCCCAGTCCCTTGTGAAGCGCGGGCGAGAACTTCTTAAGAATTATCTCAAGCATCTGAACGAGCGCCGCGATAACAAGGATAAACACTATGGTCTGCATATATCCGAGTCCGAGCTTATCCAGAATAAAGGTCTGTATAGGCCAGGTGACCGCGGTTGCGAGAAGCATAACGGCAGTAACCGAAATGCCCATGCCCGTTGCCTGATCAAGCTTCTTGGAAACACCAAGGAAGGGGCATATTCCGAGGAAGCGGCTCAAAACGTAGTTATCGACCAGAACGGACGAAAGAAGAATGGCTATCAATGAATAGAACAATTCCATTACTGCTCTCCTCCCTTCTTAGATTGGCAAGAGCCCGTGTGACAGGTCGCCGCAGAGGGACAGCCCTCGCACATAAAGCTCTTCTTTTTGGGGAATTTACCGCGCGTGATAACGTATACGAGCGCGATAAGCATACCGTAAACCAGCATACCGCCGGGCGCTTTGGTAAGAACAGCTATCTTATAGGGTTCAAGCGCGGGGATCGCAATTCCGGCAAAGCTTGCGTTTCCAAGCACCTCGCGTATGACAGCCATAGCGCAAAGCGCCAACGTAAATCCAAGTCCCATGCCCGCACCGTCAAGCGCAGACTTCAAAACGGGATTCTTGCTCGCGAAAAGCTCGGCTCTGCCGAGAATTATACAGTTAACGGTGATCAGCGGCAGATATACGCCCAGCATATCGTAAAGCGCGGGGAAAAATGCCTGAACCACCATCTGAACAACGGTGACGAATCCCGCAATAATAACTATGTAGCAAGGAATTCGCACGCTGTCGGGAATGACTTTTCTCAAAAGCGAGATAAGTACATTTGAACAAATAAGAACTACGAGAGCGGCAATACCCATACCGAATGCGCCCTCAACGTTGGTTGTGGTCGCGAGCGTGGGACAGGTGCCAAGAATAAGCACGAATACGGGATTCTCCTTGAGGATTCCCTTTACCAGAGTGGAAAGATTTGAATTCTTACTCATTTGCCGCACCTCCTTCCAATGCCTCGGCAGCCTTTAGCGCGTCCTTTACAACGCTCTTATATCCCTCGGTCGTCTTGGTCGCGCCGGCGATTATTTCAACGGCGTTAACACCTGTAGCGTCCTTGCCGACAAAACTCTGACCAAAGGTCTTTTCATATCCGAGCGTCTCGCCCGAGGAAAGACATACGACACCGCTGACCGTTCCGTCCGCGTTAACGCCGCACATAATTATCATTCCCGAGCTGTAGCCCTTGCCTAAAAGCTTGAATACGTGTCCGCCGCCGTCCTCGGCATAGACCTCGGTAACGCTTGCGGGAAGCTCGTATCCGTCAATATCAATTTTTTCAAAGTTTTTGCCCTCGGGCATAACCTCAAGAAGTGCCTTTTCGACGGCAATTCTCTCGTTTTCGGCTATTGTCGGAGCCGTTATGAAATTGGTTACCGCAAGCATAAGAGCAACGACTGCGCAAATGCAGACCAGAGTAACCGTGCTTTTTATTTGCTGCTTCATGCCTTGGCCACCTCCTCTGTTCCGAATACCTTGTGTCTCGTCCAGGAGTCAATATAAGGTGTGAGGATGTTCATAAACAGTATCGCGAAGGAAACTCCTTCGGGATATGCGCCGAAATAACGGATGATGCAGGTAATAAGTCCTGCGCCAACACCGAATATCACCTTACCCCAAGCCGTAGCAGGCGAGGTAACGTAATCGGTTGCCATAAATATAGCGCCAAGAAGCAGACCGCCCGAAAGAACGAGTGTCAATGCCTTTACAACGTCAAAGCCTTCCATAAAGAAGGAGAACACGAATACAACTCCAACCATGGTTACGGGAAGCTGCCACGTGATAACACGGCGAACGAGCAAATAAACAAATCCAATGAGCAGCGCAACAGCGCAGGTCTCACCGATGGTTCCGCCCGTCTTTCCGAGCAAAACGTCCATAAGCTCAACCGTCTCACCCTTTGCAATGCTTGCAAGAGGAGTTGCCGCGCCTTCAAGCTCAACACCCTGAGGAAACGCGCTCTTTGCCATAGAGCCAAACGCAATAAGCATAAACACTCTCGCTGTGATTGCGGGGTTTACGACATTGGAGCCAAGTCCGCCGAAAAGGCACTTGACAACGACTATCGCAAACAACGCGCCCACAACACATTGCCATATCGGAACGTTTGCGGGAAGATTGAGTGCCAGAAGCAAGCCCGTAACAACGGCGCTGAGATCGGATACCGTCTGATCCTTTTTGACAATAAGATTGAATAGTAATTCAAAAAGAACTGCCGACGCAACCGTTACCGCGACCACGAGCAATGAGCGAAGACCGAAAATTATCGTTCCCGCAACCGTGGCGGGCAAAAGCGCGATAATAACGTCCAGCATTATGCGGCTCGTTGACCTGCCGCTATGTATGTGAGGGGATACCGAAAGCTTAAGCTTTTTACTCATTATTTCTTTCCCTCCTTTGCCTTTTCATCTCTCAAAAATGCCTTTGCAAGCTTGTTGGTCTGTACTAAAGGACGGTTTGCGGGGCAAACGAAGTTGCAGCAGCCACATTCCATACAGGTGTTGACGCAAAGCTCGTCAAGCTTTATGGCGTCTTTATTTTCATATGCCCTTGCGATAGCCGCGGGTGCTATGCCGAAGGGACAGCTGTTGGTACAGCTTCCGCAACGGATACAAGCAGTAGTCTTTGGAACTCTTGCTTCCTTTTCGGTAAGTGCCAGCACCATATTGGTGTTCTTCATTATGGGAAGCTCAAGATCCGGTATGGCAATTCCCATCATGGGGCCGCCGTAAAGCACCTTCTCGGGCTCTGTCTTAAATCCGCCGCAAGCCTCGAAAAGCTCACAAATTCTGGTTCCGATGGGTACAATGACGTTTTGAGGCTGACTTACCGCGCCGCCGTCAACGGTCACACACTTTTCTACCAGCGGCATGCCCGTTTTCATATAGTTTCCAATCTCGGCAAGCGTGGTGCAGTTGAGAACTACGCAACCAACGTCGATGGGAAGCTTGCCCGTAGGAACGGCTCTTCCGGTCGTATTAAAAATAAGTACCTTTTCTCCGCCCTGAGGGTAAATGGAAGGCAAAACCTTCACGCTGACAGCAATAACACCCGAAAGCTCCGATGCAAGCTCGCGAACAGCCTTGATTGCAGACTTTTTGTTTTCTTCTATTCCAAATATGACAGTCTTGATGCCAATATGCTTATGAAGAGCCTCAAGTCCCGCCTTCATATCCTCACCGCGATTTACCATGGTGTAGGTGTCGCTCGTTACGTATGGCTCGCACTCTGCGCCGTTTATAATGAGGTATTCAATGCGAGATGGGTCTGCCGCAAGCTTAACGTGCGTGGGGAATCCCGCGCCGCCAAGACCAACGATGCCGCTTTGTCTTACAGCCTCAACAAATTCCTCGCGCGAGTTGATCTCGGGAGCCTTTACCGACTCGTCAACAGTGTTTTCACCGTCCGATTCAATAACAATAGCAGACATTGAGCCGCCGCTACTCGTGAGAATTTCCTGAATTTTTGTAACCTTTCCAGAAACGCTGGAGTAAGTGGGAACGGAAACGAATCCGCCGGGTTCCGCGATCCTCGTACCTATTTTGACAACGTCACCCACCTTAACAATGGGCTTTGAGGGCGCGCCTATGTGCATGGACATAGGAATTGCCACAGTTTTGGGCGTGTCTAAACGCTTTGGAAGATCATTTTGCGTGTTTTTTCTGTGTGGCACGTGAATGCCGTGAATAGAAAACGCCATTATTATCTACCTCTCCTTATAATAGTCCTTAAAAGATATTTCTTTGCGAGTAATATGCACTAATTTGTCCAAATGCATATCTAATTAATTATACATTATTACCATTCATTTGTCAATAGGACGAATAGCTCATTTGATTATGCAATTTTTGTGAAAAATCAATAAAAGACAAGTTTGGCGCAACGAGTCAAATCGTGTCAAAATAAATTTTGCAAAGAAATATAAAAAAGGGGTTGACAAGGCAACTTCTTTGTGCTATAATAATCCGTGCGAGCCGACAGGGAGTGTCCAGAACGGTTGTCCAATGTATGCCGGTGTGGCGGAACAGGCAGACGCCCGGGACTTAAAATCCCGTGATACGAGAGTATCGTACCGGTTCGACCCCGGTCACCGGCACCACGCTCGTGGCTCAAATTTAATATCGCGGGGTAGAGCAGCTTGGTAGCTCGTCGGGCTCATAACCCGGAGGTCATGAGGTTCAAATCCCATCCCCGCAACCAACCGAAAGGCATCCAAAAGGATGCCTTTTTCGTTTGGTTGCCGAGCGCGACTTAACCCTCGTGGGCGCAGGGTTATGAGCCCGAAGGGC
>JAFQLG010000092.1 GCA_017414605.1 Clostridia bacterium | reverse complement strand
TTGAAAAGGGACTTCAGGATGCAATGCTCAAGGGTGCTTACGGCTATCCTATGACCAGACTTGCGGCTGACCTCCACGACGGTTCTTACCATCCCGTTGACTCTGATGAAATCTCCTTCAAGACCGCGGCATCTCTTGCATACAAGAAGTGCTTGGAGCAGGCAGGTCCCGTTCTTCTCGAGCCCGTTGGCGATCTCGACGTAACCGTTCCCGAGTACATGGTTGGTGACGTTATGGGTGACCTTAACAAGCGCCGTGCAGCAGTTATGGGTATGGATGCTTGCGCTCACAAGCAGGGCTACACCACCGTTCATGCATCTGCTCCCAAGGCAGAGCTTGCAGATTACCCCACCGTTCTCCGCGCTATGACGCAGGGACGCGGCTACTTTGACTACACCGTTACCGGATACGACACAGTTCCCGGAAACGTTGCTCAAAAGGTAATCGAGGCTAACAAGCAGTAATTCAAATAAAAAATCAGACCTCAAGGCTTTCGCCTTGAGGTCTTTTTTTTAATGCTTGTTTTGGGTTTTTCTTATTGTAATGGATGTCAATCCACTTTTCATAACGGCGCGGCACAATAGCTTGTTATACATAAAGGGACGTTTAATACATCTTATTTGTATTTTGGCTATAAGCTTTGCTGTGTTGTTTTTATATCTGCGGGCAACTCGTCCGTGAGAGATAATATCGGGCTCGCGATTAAAGGCATCTGCAAGCGCCTCGGCGCTTGAGAGAGCATAGCTTATACCCTCAAAGGAACTGGGACTGATAAATCCCGCAGCCTCTCCCAAGAGGTATGCGCCGCTGTTGCCTATGAAAATACCGCCTGAAAAGTGTGGGCGGCATACGAGGCATGCCTCGGTCTTTGTAGGATTGGTAAAAGCTTCTTTTTCAACAAATCCGAGGTCGATCAGCTTTTGTTTTTGTGCCTCAAATGCCTCGCGACCGTTTTCCTTGTCAAAAGCTCCGCCAAATATCATCATTCCGTCCTTGAAAAAGACCCACGAGCAGCCGCTGCTTGTGTCATTATCAAAAATACAGGAGTAATAGGGGTTGGTTTGCCCCGCGTCAAACCACTGCTGTATGGCAATGTATTTATGTATCTTTTTATGCTTGAAAAGTGAGTTTCTGACTACGGATGCGGCTCCGTCTGCTCCAACAACGCATTTGCAGGTTATAAAGTCACCGCTAACTGTTTCAAGCTCATATAGCTCGCCTGTTTTTGATATTCTTTTGCATCTTGCGCCGACAAGGTCAACGGCCTGTGGGATAAGACTGCGCATAAAGTTGTCAAATTTGGCTCTGTCAACGTTCATATAGCTTCTGCGATAGTGGCGCGTATATCCGTTAGCAAGGTCTATTGTTCTGACAGAAAACAGCTGAGGAGAGGCAAGCAGACCGCAGGGAAGGCTGATGTCATATCGCGCGAGAACGTCCTGCGCATCGGGGGAGAGCAATCCGCCGCACACTTTGTCGTGGCCCTCGCTTCCGTCTATGATCGCCACCTTGTACTTGTCTGTGTTGATAAGGCGCGCAAAGTTTGCGCCTGCAGGACCTGCGCCAACTATAACAACGTCGTATGTTTTATGAGTCATGATCGCACCTCCTATCTTGAAATCATTATATCATTTGAGTATATATTTGTCAACGCGGATAAAAATAAAAAAATGCCGCCGCCACAGTTTGACAAGTTTCGTGCGTATAGTATGGTAGAATTAGTAGGCAATGATTTTTATGGGAAGGAAATGATTATGGCAGCTATGAGGGATAAAAAGCCCGGATTTGACAGCGAATTTACAGGCGACGTGCTAAAAATAAAGCTGCGCGGCGAGCTTGATCATCACAGCGCGGTGGCAATAAGGACACAAATAGACGATATGATAAGGAGCAAGCGCCCAAAAACGCTAAATATCGATATGTCGGTTATAGATTTTATGGATAGCTCGGGGCTGGGGCTTATTATGGGCAGATATGCCGTTATGAAGGATATCGGCGGAGAGATGTGCGTTTGTGACCCAAGCGTCAGAGTGCAAAAAATAATGTCACTTGCAGGAATGGAACGAATGGTAAATATAAGTTATTCAAATGGCAATCAAGGTACAAGCGGACAAGCAGTTAAGAGAGCTGCGCCAAGGAAAAGAGGTGTCAGATAATGGCAAGGAAGAAGTTTAGTACAAGGGTAATAAATAGAATGCAACTGAAACTGCCCGCACTGTCAGCAAACGAGGGAATGGCACGTGCCGCGGTTGCGGCGTTTTGCGCCCAGCTCGATCCGATGGCGGTTGAGCTTGCAGACGTTAAATGCGCCGTTTCGGAGGCGGTTACTAACTGCATCGTTCACGCCTACAAAAACTCGGAGGGCTTGATTTACATAACCGTATCGCTATTAGAGGGTAGAGTTGCCAAGATAGAGATAAAGGATCGCGGCTGTGGCATTGAGGACGTAAAGCAGGCGAGAATGCCGCTTTTTACCACCGATGCTGCAAGCGAGCGCAGCGGAATGGGCTTTACCGTTATGGAAAGCTTTACAGATCGCGTAAACGTGTCCTCGCGCCGAGGACAGGGAACAAAAATAACGCTATACAAGATATTTTCCGACAGACTTGATACATAAAATATGTTTGGAGGACTTGTATGCAAGCAGAGGACCGATCGGTTGCGATAAATCAAACGGAGGTATATGACGAGAGAAAAAACAGAAACAGAGATCTTTTGATATTGGCTCATGAGGGAGATGAGGCGGCAATGGAGGCGCTTATCATCGAAAACGTTGCGCTTGTCAAAAGTATAGCGCTCAAATTTCGTGACAGAGGCTGTGAATTTGAGGACCTTATGCAGATAGGTACTATAGGAATGATAAAGGCGATAAAAAGCTTTCAGATGGAGCGGGGCACCGCTTTTTCAACCTATGCCGTGCCGCTTATCGTTGGAGAGATACGACGTCATTTGCGCGACGACGGACTTATTCGCGTCAGCCGCGGATATAAACGTACGGGAATTGCCATAATGCGCGAAAAAAACCGCATTATGACCGAGGAGGGCAGAGATGCGGGAATAGTTGAGCTTGCCGCGCTCGCAGGCGTATCTGTGGAGGAGGCGGCTATCGCCACATGCGCCGTGTCACCGGTATCCTCTCTTTCAGACAACGTTTTCGGAGAGGATTCAAAAACTTTGGATAGCGTTATACCAGACCGCGAGGAAGCCGATGAGTTTGAAAATCTGAACGACAAGATATCTCTCGGACAAGCCATCAAAAAAATGCCGCCCGATTGGCAAAAGATCGTGCTTTTGAGATATTACCGCGATATGACTCAGCAAGAGGTCGCCAATATGCTGGGGCTCTCGCAGGTCAAGGTGTCGCGCGAGGAGAAAAAGATAATGTCCTTTTTGCGCGGAGAGTTAGCGTAGGAGGAACGGATGACGCAGGGGGAGGAGGGACTTTCTTGAAAGATCGCCCCT
>JAFQLG010000091.1 GCA_017414605.1 Clostridia bacterium | reverse complement strand
TTGAACTGCGGATACTGCGCGGCAAGGCTATCCACGTCCGCCGAGCCTACCACGAACACGTTTCTGCTGTCCTGAACGTCCGCAACGCCCATCTCCCAGAAAATGTCCGAAAGCTCGATGGAGCGAACGTCCACGTCGCCAAGCCCGCCCTCAAGCGCCGAGTTCCAGAAAACGCCGTAAACTGCGGTGCCGTGCTTTATCTTGCTCCAGGCGTTGTCCGAATAGGTCTTGTCAAAGCGGCAGCGCTCGGTTATAACGGGAATTATCTTTGAGAGCGCCGCGGCGCTCTTCTCGTCCCGTTTTTCTCTTGGCAGACAGCTGCAGCGCGGCATATTGTCAACAACGTCGGCATGCTTGTTGACTACGCTGTTGAATATCCAGCTTGAAGACTCGCTCCCCATGTACACCGCGCGCCATATCTCCTTTTCCAGAGTAAGCGTTGCCTCCATATCCCGCTTTGAGCGCTTGTAGGCGGCAAGTATCTCGCTGGCGCAGGCTATATCGGGAGCATTTTTAATTTGTGTGTTTTCCATTGTTTCTCCTTTTGCTATAAAGCTTTTTTAGTTGCCAAACCTGGCGCGCACCCGATATGCGCCAAGGTCGAGGGGGTCATAGGGCGCTCTTGCTATCTCGCTCTCTCCCCCGTCCCTTTTCGGCGGCGAAACGGGGCGCTCCATGCAAACGTAACGCAGCTCGTCGTAGATGTGGTCCTCTATCGAGCTGTCCACGTCCTCAACGTTTACGCTATCGTAAGTAAGATTTGGAAAGGTCCTTATAAATTGGCGGCAGGTGGAAAAAACGTACAGCCGCGCTCTGCCGCACGAGTCAAAAGCCAGGCGATTGTGTATCTGTTGCTTTCCCGCCATGCGCGAGTTGTCGGCTCTGTCAAAATAAACGCCCTGCTTTTCCATTATCTCGCCTATGCTCTCGCCGCCGTTCTTTTGAAAAATGGCGGGGTCGGCTATGCCCAAAATATCTCTGCCGCATAGGTTGGGGTCCTCGCGCTCGATGCGCTTTATCTCGTTTGCGATGCGCGCCGCCTCCCATCTGACGCCCTCGTTAGGCGTTGAGGTGCAACCGTACAGCTCGCGAATGCGGTATAGCACGCCCTCCTTGTCCTCGGCATACCAGCCAACCGAAAAGGGACGCGAATATCCCCAGTCAAAGCCGCGGAATATCCTCCAGGAGCGCGGTATCGCAAAGGGCGCGATAACGTGACTGTTCACCCTATCGCCATAGCCCTCGGGCTCGTTGCGCCACTCGGTGAACACCTGACCCGAAAAGCCCTCCCAATCTCCATATAGCAAAGCGGCTTTCTGCGCCTCGGGGAGTGAGGCAAGTCTTGCTAAATAGTCGGGATCGTTGCGCAAAAGTATCTCGTTGTCAAATACCGTGCTGGGTACGAAAACGCGCGATCTTTTGCGGCGTATAAGCTCTCCTTTGGGTGTCGTGATATTGACGGTTTCCCAGATGGTAGTCATTGGCGGGGCGGGCGTTATAAACCTCTCTTTTACCCAACCATGCCCTATTCCGCCCGGGTTTGCCTGCGCCCTGATGTAACAGCGCGTGCCCGCGCCGCTGGGTCGGTTTCGCGAAAAGAGATATATGTATTCGTCATAGGTGAACTGCGTCAGCTCGTCAAAGTCGATAAAATCGTATCGCTTGCCCTGATAGTTGTAGCGGTCGTCGGCGTGCGCCAGCGAACCGAAATATATCTTTGCGCCCGAGGGAAAGCGCCAGAAATGCTTGGACTCGTTATAGGTAGCGGCGGGGCAAAAATCGGAATAGATCGTGTGCGAGCGGTCTATAAGCTCGGATAGCTGGGGATAGGTCTTGCGCAGGATCAAGCCGCGATAGTGCGGTATGCTTATCTGGCGCAAAGCCTCCGCCAAGGCACAGTCACTCTTTCCGCCGCCCGCCGCGCCGCCGTACAGTGCCTCGTCCTCCAGCCGCCTCATAAATTCAGCCTGCTTTGGTTGGGGCCGCCATACAACGCGCTCGCCTGCCATTATCTCATTGCCATAGCTCATATCACGTCTGCCGCCTTAATCTTCCTCGGGCGGCTCGGGGTCTATGCTGTCGGGCGTTGGCAGCTCGATGATGCCTCCCATTGCCGCCTGCTCTCCCTCGCGCGCCGCGCCCTCCTGCCAGCGATCGGGCTGGCGGCTCTTTAGCCAGAACATCTCGGCGCGCAGGTCGGGTGGGATATAGTCCTCGTCAAAGGTGTCGGCAAGCTCCTCGTATTCGCGCAGCTTTTTGCCCGTTACGGGGTCGTAGTCTATGCGCTTGAGCTTTACCTTTTTGTTCACCTTAACGCTGTAGCCCACCGCCTTTTTGTAAAGCGCCTCAACAACGGCATAATCGGCTCCGCTGCGCCCCAGCTCTATGGCGGCGCAAAGCTCGGGATAGCGCTTTTTCCAGCGGCGCAAGGTGGATAGCGTTATGGCAGACCGCGTTGCAACGTCCTCATCGCAAAGTCCCTCCTCCGCAAGCCTGCGAACGTATTCAAGACCAAAGCGCTGCTTCCATTTTTCATATCTGCTCAAAGCCACGGCTTATGCTTTGCCTCCGCTCTGATGCACGGTTATAACGTAGCAATCGCCCTGCGCCTCGGCGCTCACTCTGTAACGCCCCAGAGCCTCGCTGACGGCGCTCTTGGGTATGCGGACCTCGCCCTGCCTTTTTGCGAGAATGGCAACGTATGCCGACAAAATGACGTTTGCGCTCTTTTGCGCCTCTGCCATATCTCGCGCGCTCTTTATCTGCGCGTTCTTTGCGCGCAAAACGTTTCTTAAAAAATGTAATTTCCTGATCATTTTTCCTCCTGACCGAGTGCCATTCAAGCCTCTTTTTGCGCCGTGCCCTCTTTATTTTGCACAAGAGGCGGCTCGTATCCGTACTTTCTGCCGTAATGATTATCCATTGCTATCTTGAAGGGACACTTGCGCCATTGCGTTGGATGACCGCAAAAGCCATACAGTATCTCTCTCCTTGATGCTTTATCGGGAAAGGTGAACCTTGCGCACTCGCAGATCGTCCTCTCCAAGCTTCTGGCGTCCTTGAGATAAGGACACATACCTGAAAATCCCATTATATTCCTTTCTCGCCTCGGCGAATAACAAATGTTTTGGTTGTTTAACTCGTTAAGCTAACTTAATTTTCTCGTCTTGAAAATCCAAACGAAATTCGCAGCCTTCAAGCTTGATTGCGGCAGGTGGGGCAAAAGTGGAGTTTTTGATGCCGCGCAAAGCTTGTTATTGTGGATTTGCTTGTATTTTCAAGGGGTTTGATGTCGCAGCGTGTCGTTGTTCTCTGCTGCTCCTTCGGCTTAACTGAGGCAATTATAGCACATTTGTTCTATTTTGTCAAGTACAAGATCCGATTAAATTTATTTAACTTTTTTTCAAAAAACTGTTGACACAAGCTTAACTCTGTGGTATAATGTTTAATGTAGGAAATATTTATGTTTTTTTACAAGTTCAAACCCCAAACGGAGATAGATATGAACGATTTCAAATCACGTTTGGCTGCGGCAATGGCAGATAAAAATATAAAAGCCGCCGAGTTATCGCGGCGGACAGGTATTTCAAAGCCAAGGCTCAGCCAGTATAAGAACGGCGTCTATGTTCCCAAGGCGGATGCGATATGCGCAATGGCGCGCGTGCTTGGAGTGAGCGAGGGTTACCTCTTGGGTACAACAGACTCGCCCGAGCCCGAGGTGTACGTTGCAAATGCAAAATTCAAGGCGCTCCCCATTATCGGCGAGATAGCCTGCGGCGCTCCCGTTTTCGCAAACGAGGAGGACGACGGGCTGGTTTACACCGATGCCGATACGGACGCGGATTTTTGCCTCATCGCCAAGGGTGACAGCATGAAGGATGCCAGAATCAATAACGGCGATACCGTTTTCATAAAGAAAATGGATTCCGTTAATAACGGCGAGATCGCCGCGGTCATTATAAATGACGAGGCAACGCTCAAGCGAGTGTATTACTACCCCGAGAGCGCAAAGCTTATGCTCATTCCCGAAAACTCAAGCTATGAGCCCATCGTGTTTATGGGTGAGGAGCTGGAAAAGATCCGCATCATTGGGCGCGCAGTCGCCTTCAAGTCCGACATCAGATGACTTAAGCGAGGAGATCCTCGATAACGTCCTCGATATGTATGGGCGAAAGGTCTTGGCGATTTACCGCTTGTGCAAAGCGGACAAGCATCTCGCGGTCGCGCGAAACGTATCTGTATTCGCGAAGCACGAGGTCACCCACAACAAAGCTTAGACCAAAGGACCCGTTTCCACATTCAAAAACTTGACAAATCAACTTAGTGCTCATGATCTTTCCCTCCCGCCCGCCTTTTTAAGGTCAGGTGACGACATTATATCAAGAAAGGTGAGAAGGAAATAATTAAGATTGAAGTTTTTAACCATTTGCCGCCAATTTTCGCGTTTATCTGCGTTTCATTCCGTTTTGGCACAGCTTTTGCCGAAATTTTACAAGCCTTCAGACACATTTGACTTTTGAAAGCTCTTTAGGCAAATGAGATGTAGCGATGGGAGCAAAATATTGCGTACATTTTTTAATGTGGCTCAAATTTCCCGCGCGCAAAGATCAAACGGAGGAAAACACTTCATCATGCAACAAACCGATACGAACGACGTTAACGCCTGTCTTCACTCGGGGCATCGCGAAAGAATGAGGGAGCGATGCGAGGCTCAGTCAGCAAGAAGCTTTGCGGACCACGAGCTGCTGGAGGCTCTGCTCTTCTATTCCCTGCCCAGAGTTAACACAAACGAGATAGCGCACAGGCTGCTCTGCGAATTCGGATCGCTCAAGGCGGTTATCAACGCTCCGCCCGAAAGGCTTGTAAGCCTCTCCGGAGTTGGCCCTGTAACCGCGCAGCATTTTCAGCTGGTTGGTGAGCTGTACCGGAGAATACAGCGGCAAAAGTTTTCATCGCGCATAAAGCTGGATACGCTCTCAAAGCTTGGCGAATTTGCCTTCGCTTACTTTGGCGGACAGAGTGAGGAAAGCCTCTGCGCCATAATGCTGGACGGCGACTTAAGACTTATCGATACCGTGGTCCTCATGAGCGGGAGCCAATGCAAAGCGGCGCTCGATGCGGCGGCGCTGGCAAGGACAGCGGTAATCAAAGGGGCAAAAAACGTAGTTTTAGCCCACAATCACCCCGGCGGCGTTGCCGAGGCAAGCATGCAGGACAAGGCGGCAACGGTTAGCGCCCAAAGAGCTCTTGCTGCAGTTGAGATCAAGCTCATCGAGCATCTGATCGTTAATGAGCTTGCTTATTCGCCATCAATGCTTTACAGAATGATGGACCTTAAAAGCTGCTCGGAAACAGAAAAGGAATTTTACAAAAGCTTTTATCAAAACTGAAAATTCAGTTAATATAGTGTAGAAAATACACTCTTATTATAAAAAAATTTTAGAAACATATAAATCGGAGGATTCATATTATGGGAATTTTTGAACACGACGACACCATGCAAGTAGGCGCCAACATAAAGGTTATCGGTGTAGGCGGCGGCGGAAATAACGCTGTTAACAGAATGATCTCGTCAAACATCAGAGGTGTTGAATTTATTACCGTCAACACAGACCGTCTCGCTCTTACTCGCTCCAATGCTCCAACTCAGCTGGTTATCGGCGAAAAGCTGACCGGCGGCAGAGGTGCAGGTGCGCGTCCCGAGATCGGTAAGAGAGCTGCTGAAGAATCTCTTGAGGAGATCAAGGGCCTTCTCGGCGAAACAGATATGGTATTTGTAACCGCAGGTATGGGCGGCGGTACGGGTACCGGTGCTGCTCCCGTTGTTGCTCGCATTGCAAAGGAGCTCGGAGTTCTCACCATAGGTATAGTTACCCGTCCCTTCTCCTTTGAGGGTAAGGTAAGAGCTGCTAACGCAGACGAGGGTATCACAGAGCTTGCTCAGTACGTTGACTCGCTTATCATTATCCCCAACGACACGCTCAAGGAAGTAAGCGACCAGAGAATTACTCTTAAGAACGCTTTTGAGGTTGCGGACAGCGTGCTTTACACCGGCGTTAAGAGCATTTCCGACCTCGTTAACGGCGAGGCATTCATCGGTCTTGACTTTGCGGACGTTTCTACTATCATGAGAGATGCGGGCTATGCTCACATGGGCGTTGGCGCGGCTACGGGTAAGGACAAGGCAGAGCAGGCTGCAAAGGCTGCTATCTCCA
>JAFQLG010000090.1 GCA_017414605.1 Clostridia bacterium | reverse complement strand
GGTTAGCAAAAAGCAGTATATGCGGCGAGCCGCATATACTGCTTTTTGGTGACCCGCCGGAGACTCGAACTCCGGACCCCTTGATTAAAAGTCAAGTGCTCTACCGTCTGAGCTAGCGGGTCAAATTTACGCTTACCCGACTATTATAGCACAAAGCATTTGCTTTGTCAACAACTTTTTTGCGGCTTAATAAAAATAATTTCTATATATTATCATATAATTTTGTTAATATTTACCAAGCGAATTTTTCCGACATTTTCTTCATTCTATCGGCAAACTGCGCTATATTTTCGTCCATTATTGTTGGCAGGGACATATCGGCTCTACTCTCCCCATTTTCACCGCCGCCAAGTATCTCGGATCGTACCGCTTTTACCGCGAACCTGTCAAGCCCCCTGAATCTTGAGGGCTCAAGTGATCCTCCAAAGCAGGCGATCTCAAATGCACTCTCGGCAAGTGCGCGCGGAATGACCTTTTCTCTGTAATCTTCAAAGCAATCCACAAATCCACAACATATAAAGTATCCGACAGATGACTTTTTGAGTATATCGGCATTATCTATAAAGAATTTTCTGGCGCGGCGAGCCGCCTTGCCCATTCTTATCGGGAATCCCACAACTATCATGTCAAAGCCCGAAAGCTCCGTACCCTCTTCCATATCCGCAACCGTAACGCTGTGCCTTTCAAGCTGGCGAGCCAAAAGATCTGCGCACTCCTTTGTTGTGCCGCCGGTTGTAGTGTAAACTATAGCTATCTTCAATGCTGTGGTCCCCCTTTCATAGAATACACGTATATTATACATTATATTTTACGGCAAATCAAGATTTTTTTGTGTTTTATTGAAAAAGTGCTTAAAATATGGTATAATAAAGAGTAGAAATTTACATTTTTTGAGCAAGGAGTAAGATCATGTCCTCAAAGCCTCAAATACTTGAAGAAATAACGAAATTGCGCCGCGAGTTGACTCACCACGCAAAGCTTTATTACGTTTACGATGCGCCCGAGATATCCGACTATGATTACGATATGATGTTTGATCGCTTAAAGCGGCTTGAGGCGGAGAATCCCGAGTTTTTTGACCCTGCATCTCCTACCCAGCGAGTTGGCGGTCAGGCGCTTGACAAATTTGGCAAGGTCACGCACACGGCGAGAATGGACTCACTTTCGGATGTTTTCTCGTTTGACGAGCTTGGCGATTTTCTCGCAGGCGTTGCACAAACGGTAAAGGACACCGCATATTCCGTTGAACCTAAAATTGACGGCTTGTCCGTTTCTCTTAAATATGAAAATGGTGTTTTCGTTCAAGGAGCAACTCGCGGCGACGGAGTTGTCGGCGAGGACGTTACCCAAAACCTCAAAACCATTTTTTCCATTCCACTAAAGCTACCAGAGCCGCTTGACCTGACGGTTCGCGGCGAGGTCTATATGCCGCGCGGAGTTTTCCACCGCATTAATGCCAAGCGCGAGAGCGAGGGCCGAGCGCTCATGGCTAATCCCAGAAACGCCGCGGCAGGCTCGCTCCGTCAGCTTGACCCACAAGTCACGGCTTCCCGCGGACTTGATATTTTCATCTTCAATTTTCAGGAGGGCAACCTCTATCTTGACGGTCACGCGCCCACTAGTCATACGGAAACACTTAACAGACTTGCAGAGCTTGGCTTCTCGGTTGTTTCAATGCGCAAGACTACCTCATCTCCCGATGAGATATTTGCTCACATAGAGGAGATAGGCAGGCTACGCCCCACACTGCCCTACGATATAGACGGCGTGGTCATCAAGGCTGACCTACTTGCCGATAGAATTAAGATCGGTGAAGGCACAAGCACGCCCAAGTGGGCGGCGGCATACAAATTCCCACCTGAAGAAAAGGTCACCCGTCTTGTTGACATCACCATTGCGGTTGGACGCACGGGCGTGCTTACTCCAACAGCAGTTCTTGAGCCCGTGTCCTTGGCGGGCACAACGGTCAGCCGCGCCACGCTCCATAATCTTGACTTTATCCGCCAACGCGATATTATGCTGGGCGACCTGGTAACCGTCAGAAAGGCGGGCGACATTATTCCCGAAATAATCGCATCCCACGCCGCAAAGCGCGAGGGAACCGAGAGAGTATTCAACATGCCCTCTGTTTGCCCCTCTTGCGGAGAGCCTATATTTTATGATCCTGCGCAGAACGCGGCGGCACGATGCACAAACGCCTCATGCCCCGCCCAGCTTTCTCGCGGAATCGAGCATTTTGCATCCAAAAATGCAATGAATATTGACGGTCTTGGACCGCAGATAATAGACCTGCTCATTGATAACGCATTGATAAGCAACGCCGCAGACCTCTATTGCTTAAAGGCAGAAGAGGTTCAAGCCCTGGAACGTATGGGCGAGAAATCGGCTCAAAACCTCGTAACCGCGATTGAGAACTCCAAAGGCGCAGGCCTTGAACGCCTGATATTCGCGCTTGGAATACAAAACGTTGGCGAGGTAGCCGCAACCGCACTTGCCGCAAAATACAAGACACTTGAGGCTTGCATGGAGGCAACCGAGGAGGAGCTTATCTCCATTCCCGATTTCGGCGCGGTTACCGCAGGCTGTGTAGTTGACTATTTCTCGCACTCAAAAAATCTTGAGCTGTGCCGCCGCCTTATTGATGCAGGACTTGTAACTGATGCCGTAAAGGCCCCCACTTCCGATAAGTTCGTAGGCCTTACCTTTGTTCTGACGGGTACTCTGCCCACACTCACGCGCGACGAGGCATCTGAAAAGATAAAGGCTCTCGGCGGCAAGGTATCGGGCTCCGTATCCTCCAAGACAAGCTACGTTGTGGCAGGTGACGCGGCGGGAAGCAAGCTTACAAAAGCTCGCTCACTCGGCGTTACCGTTATTGACGAGGCGGAGCTCCTCCGCATGGTTGAAGAAACTAACGCTGACCTGTAAACTCAACTATTCCGTTATATACTCCTCGGGCGAAAAGCCCGGGGGAATTTCCCATAAGTGCGGAATCGCGCGGATTGGTGATAAATCCAAGCTCCACGAGCGTTGCGGGCATACGCGTCTTTTTAAGCACGTAAAGCCCCGGGCGCACTTTTGCGCCTCTGTTTGCAAGTCCCGTTGCCTCGGATATGCTGTCAACTATATCCTCTGCCAACCGAAATGCAGGCGTGCCTCTTGCATAGGCAAAAGCCTCCGTACCTGAGGCGCTCTCAAATTCGGACGCGTTGGTGTGCAGACTGATAAAATAGTCCGCACCCCAAGAGTTTGCATCGTCAACTCGCGCCCTAAGGCTTCCCGCGTTGGAGGTTCCGAGCTGGGTAGTTGGTGTTGGTCTTGAAAGCCTTACCTCGTAGTTTCCGCTTTGGCGCAAAAGCGCGGCGAGCTCCTGACCAACGGCGTAGGTGATATCCTGCTCCCTTCTTCCCTGTCCCTCTGCGCCCGTATTCGGGCTTTTTGGGTTGTGTCCTTGGTCGATATATATTTTTATTGCCATATCTCTCCTCCGATAAATACTCATTCTATATAATTTTATTCGTACGCCACGCCATCGGTTACAAGTACGACAAGAAAGGCACTTCTAATGAACGAAACTTCAAATTACGCCGAGTTCGGCGCACCAATAGCGCCCGAAAAAAACAAGGTCGTGGGCGGCACCCTGTACCTTGTTGCAACGCCAGTTGGCAACCTTGCCGATATTTCTTCAAGAGCAGTCAAGGTGCTGTCCGAGGTTGATTTCATCGCCGCTGAGGACACGAGAAACTCTATGCGACTACTTTCATATCTCGGTATTCAAAAGCCTATGGTGTCATATTTTGAACATAACAAGCGCACACACGGTGAGCTTATATGTGAGCGCCTGCTCGCAGGACAATCCTGCGCGCTCGTCACCGATGCGGGCACCCCCGCTATAAGCGATCCCGGCGAGGATATAGTAAGGCTTTGTGCCGAAAAGAACATCCCCGTGACGAGCATACCCGGCGCTTGCGCCGCGGTGCTGGCGCTCACGCTCACGGCTCTCCCAACGCAAAGATTTTGCTTTGAAGGATTTTTGTCGGCTGACAAAAAAGAGCGACGCCAAAGGCTTGAGGTACTATGTGGCGACGACCGTACTACCATATTCCATGAGGCGCCGCACAAGCTGCGCGCAACACTCTCGGATATGTGTGACGTTTTTGGTGCGGATAGAAAAATTGCGCTTTGCCGCGAGCTTACAAAGCTCAACGAGGATATTCACCGTACAACGCTTGGCGGAGCGGTTGAGCATTATAAGAGCAACGATCCCCGCGGCGAATACGTTCTCGTAGTTGAGGGGGCGAGTGAAGCACAAATGGAGTGCAAAACGCTTGACCTATGTTCACTCTCGGTTGAGGAGCACGTAAAACATTACGTGAACACGGGAATGACACAAAAGGACGCGATCAAGGCAACCGCACGCGAGCGCCAAGTTCCAAAGAATGAGATCTATATGCATTTTGTAGATAAATAAGCAATAGGTGGCAGGCAAAAAGGTGCTTGCCGCCTATTAAATTTGTGCGCTAAACGATACAAATAAAACCTGATAAAAAAACAAAATTTTTTCAAAAAAGGTGTTGACAAACATTTATTGTTATGGTATAATACCATAGTCGGCGCGTGAGTCGGCGATCGAACGCTGGTGTGGCTCAATGGCAGAGCAGCTGATTTGTAATCAGCAGGTTGATGGTTCGACTCCGTTCACCAGCTCCAATATGGGGGATTTCCCGAGCGGCCAAAGGGGGCAGACTGTAAATCTGTTGTCACTGACTTCGGTGGTCCGAATCCACCATCCCCCACCAAAAAAGCACATAGGCATTTGCCTATGTGCTTTTTTGCTGTCGGACTTTGCTTTCGTGACCACATCCTATCCGCACCTGTGCGGATAGGAAATGTTTGCGCCGAAATAAACGATATCTACCGATAAATTTTGCGCAAATTTGTGGTCACGAACCACCATCCCCCAAGGCATTTGCCTATGTGCTTTTTTGCT
>JAFQLG010000089.1 GCA_017414605.1 Clostridia bacterium | reverse complement strand
TTGGCAGTGAGGGTGTAGCCGCAGGTCAGACAGAGCTGGGCCTTTTCCTCGGTGGCGGCAGGACCGGGATAATGCTTGCCGAAGTCACCCTGCTCTCCGCAGACGGAGCAGGCGTGCCAGTGACCGGCAGCCTTTCTGGTCCACTGGGCGCTGAACTTGTGACCGGCAGCAGGCAGAATTTCGTAAGTGATGGCGCCGCAGGCGCTGCCTTTAACGATTCTGCCGTAATGGTTGCAATACGCGACGGAACGACAATTATTGCCGATAGGGCCTTTTCTGGCAGTACTAAATTGAGAATTGTAACCATCCCCAACAGTGTGACGAGAATTGGTGATAAGGCGTTCTGGGAGTGCTACAGCCTTAGGAGCATAACCATCCCCGACAGCGTCACGAGCATAGGTGATTGGGCGTTCTATGATTGCTTCAGCCTTACGAGCATAACCATCCCCGATAGTGTCACAAGCATAGGTGATTATGCGTTTTCGGATTGCTCAAGCCTTACGAGCATCACTATCCCCGATAGTGTCACAAGCATAGGTTGGGGGGCGTTCTTGGAGTGCTCAAGCCTTACGAGCATCACTATCCCCGATAGTGTCACAAGCATAGGTAATTATGCGTTCGAAGGTTGCTCAAGCCTTACGAGCATAAATTTCGGCGGCACAAAGGAACAATGGAACAATATAGACAAATATTACGGTTGGAACAGGTACACCGGTAACTACACCGTCTACTGCACCGACGGTACGATTTCTAAGTAAATAAACAAACAGCCCAAGAGGATTTCCCTCTTGGGCTTACTTTTTTTGATATTGCTTAGTCAAGCTCGCGCTTGCCCGTATAGAGCTCGTAGTATCTTCCCTTCATTTCGAGAAGCTGCTCGTGTGTTCCGCGCTCGATTATCTCGCCCTGCTCCAATACCATGATGGCGTTTGAGTTGCGGACGGTGGAAAGTCGGTGCGCAATAACGAACGTTGTGCGCGTCTTCATAAGTCTATCCATTCCGTGCTCAATATGGCGCTCGGTTCTGGTATCGACCGAGCTTGTTGCCTCGTCAAGCACCAAAATAGGAGACTTGGACAGTGCCGCGCGCGCGATATTGAGAAGCTGTCTTTGTCCTTGCGAAAGGTTTGCACCGTCGCCCTCAAGCATGGTGTCGTATCCCTTTTCAAGTCGCATAATGAAGCTGTGCGCGCTTGCCGTCTTTGCCGCGGCGATTATCTCCTCGTCGGTGGCATCGGGTCTTCCGTAACGGATATTTTCCTTTACAGTACCCGTAAACAGATGCGTATCCTGAAGCACCATTGCGATATTGGAGCGCAAAAAATCTCTTTTTATCTTTTTGATATCTATTCCGTCAACGGTTATCTCGCCCGAATGTATCTCATAGAAGCGCGAGAGCAGGTTTGTAACGGTGGTCTTACCCGCACCCGTTGAACCGACGAATGCTATCTTCTGACCGGGCTTTGCATAAAGCGAAAGGTTTTTGAGTATGACCTTGTCGGGATTGTAGCCAAAGGTAACGTCCTTGAATATTACCTCTCCGCGTATTTCCTTTATATCCTCGCAATCGTCCGCGTCAGCCGCCTCGGGAGCCTCGTCCATAACGGCAAATACGCGCTCCGCGCCCGCAAGCGCCGAGAAAATTGATGCCGTTTGCTGCGAAATGTTATTTATAGGCATCGAGAACTGCTTTGAATACTGTGCAAACAGCTGCAAAGCTCCGGGGTCAAGGTTACCCATTACCATAAGTATTCCGCCGATTCCAATGGTCACGGAATAGCTTATCATACTTGTATTGTGCATTATGGGGCCCATGATTCCGCCAAAGAACTGCGCCTTCATCTGCTTGTCGCGCAGATCCTCGTTGAGCGTTTCAAATTCCTCGCATGCCGCCGCCTCGTGATTGAACACCTTGACGACCTTTTGTCCCGATACGATCTCCTCAACGTATCCGTTTGCCGCACCGAGCGCCGACTGCTGACCTGAATAGTACTTTCTGGAAGCGCCCGCTATCTTTGCGCCAACTATGGCAAAGAAAGGCACGAAAACGACCGTTATCACCGTCAGCCATATATTTGTGGTCACCATAAACACAAACGTACCTACAAGCGAAATAACTCCCGAAACTATGCTTGTCAGCGAGTTGTTGAACATGACGTCTATATTGTCAACGTCGTTTGTAAAGCGCGACATGACCTCACCCGTTGGGTGTGTATCAAAGTATCTTACGGGCAGCTTCTGCAGCTTTTGGAAAAGGTCATTTCTTATCTTTTCAACCGCATTCTGCGAAATGATCATCATGATTTTTGCCTGCAGATAGTTGGTTACGATAGTAAAGAGGTATATGCAAACGAGTATCATTATGGTTGCCAGGATATAGAACATGACAGCCGCGGCGCGCTCATTAAAGCCGTCGCCAACGACACCGCTGATAAATCCCATCGCCGAATCCTTGACCGCTCTTATCGCCGAATCCATGGCCTGATATATAGGACTGTTCAAAGTCTCGGCGTCCGCCTCAAGTCCTACATATTCTGCAAGCTGGTTTATAATGGGGCGTGTCATATATCCGCCCATGAGCGACAGCACCGTGTTTACCATCATAAAGATAAACACTACAAGCAAAAGCGCCTTGTATTTACCAACGTAACCGAGCAATCTGCCAACCGTTTTCTTGACATCCTTGGGCTTTCCGTGTCCTCCCGGGCCTCTGCCGCGAGGTCCGCCTCCGCGCGGGCCTCCTCCCATCATCTTTCCGGAGGCGGCAGAGCTGTTATATTGCTTTTGAAGCTCACTTAGACTTCTTGCCATTGTCAGTTACCGTCCTTTCCGGAAATCTGCGAGTTGAAGATTTCCTGATATTCCGTATTGCTTTGCATCAGCTCATCGTGCGTGCCGATACCCGTTATCTTACCGTCATCCATTACAACGATCATATCGGCATCCTTTACAGAGGATATTCTCTGCGCGATGATTATTTTGGTTGACGACGCAAGCTCCTCGCGGAATGCCCGACGTATCTGCGCCTCGGTTGCGGTATCAACGGCGCTCGTGGAGTCGTCAAGAATGATTATCTTGGGACTCTTGAGCAATGCTCTCGCGATACAGAGCCTCTGCTTCTGTCCGCCCGAAACGTTAACGCCACCCTGTCCAAGCTCGGTGTCGTAGCCGAGAGTAAAGTTCTTTACAAACTTGTCTGCCTGCGCGCTCTCTGCGGCGGCAAACATCTCCTCGTCCGTGGCATTCTCCTTGCCCCAACGCAGATTCTGCTCTATCGTTCCCGAGAAAAGCACGTTCTTCTGAAGCACCATGCCAACGCCCTCGCGCAGATTGTAAAGCGTATATTCCTTAACGTTCTTGCCGTCTATCAGCACCTCGCCCTCGTCCACGTCGTAAAGACGGGGGATGAGCGACACAAGTGTGGTCTTTCCACAACCCGTTGAGCCAATTATTCCAACCGTGCTTCCCGCAGGAATTGTGAGATCGATATTTTCAAGCACGGGCTCGGCGCTGTTTTTGTAATAGCGATAGGTAACGTTTTTGAACTCTATCTCGCCATTTTCAATTGTCGCATCCGCCTTTGCATACTCGGTATCTGTGATGTCAACCTTTTCATCCAGCACCTCGGAGATACGCTTTGCACTTGCAAGCGCTCTTGACGAGAACATAAGCAAAAACGTAACCATCATCAAGGAGAACAGTATCTGGGATACGTAGTTGATAAAGGACGAAAGCTCTCCAACGCTAAAGGTAGTTATACCTGCATCAAAATTGTTTATAACAAGCTGGCTTCCAAACCAGATGACGAGGCCGGTCGTTATATACATAAAGAAGGTCTGTACGGGCTGCATGAATATCATATTATTCATAGCAGATCTTCCCGCCATTTTCAGATCCTTGTTTGCCGCCTCAAACTTTTCACTCTCAAAATCCTCACGAACAAAGGACTTTACAACGCGCACGTTGGTAATATTCTCCTGAACGGTGGAGTTGAGAGCATCTATCTTGGTCTGCATCTTGGAAAAACGAGGCATTCCGCGTGCAATAATGAATGCCATCGAGCCCAGCAAAAGCGGAATGGTCACCGCCATAACTATAGAGAGCGAGGGACTGAGTCTTATCGCCATAATAACGCCGCCTATGAGCATTCCGGGAGAACGGAGCATCATACGGAGCATCATATTTACAAAGTTCTGCATCTGCGTTACATCATTGGTAAGTCTTGTAACGAGCGAACCCGTTGAAAACTTGTCGATGTTTGCAAAGCTATAGCCCTGCACCTTTTGGAAAAGGTCAGCGCGCAGGTCTGCGGCAAAGTTTACCGATGCCTTTGCGCCAAAATATGAGCCGCCAACTCCGCCTATCATCATTATAAGCGCAGTCGCTATCATTTTTGCCATTACCCACAAGCTCTGTTCTGTTGTAAGTGTTTTATAAACCGCGGCATTTATGACCTCCGCAAGATACATGGGCATAAGCACCTCGCCTATAACCTCTATTATCATACACAGAGGACCTAAAATAAAGTAAAGCAAATAAGGCTTTACGTATTTCATCCATTTTTTCATATCTTATTCCTCTCCTCCCGTCTTGTCTGCTTCAAGTTCGGCAAGGTTTTTCATGATCCTATCCAAAAGCGAGATAAACTGCTCCGTTTCCTCATATGAAAAGTCCTTTATTGCCTGACTGTCTACCATTTTGAAGTATTTTTCGGACTCGGTTGCTACCTTGCGACCAAGCTCGGTTATAACTATTTCATTATTTCTCGAATCCTGCCCATCCGCCGATTTTGCGCGCGCGATATAGCCGTCCGCCTCCAGCTTTTTGAGCATGGTTGCCACCGCCGCGGGCGATATTCCGAAATGCTCCGCCAGCTGCCTTTGCGAGCGTATCACCTCATTGTTTGCCAGATGCATAAGCATTCTGTGCTGACTGTGGTGCAGCCCTATATCCGCAGAATATCTGCATATCGCCTTGCGATGCTCTCTGCTCGCGCATATAAAGCGACAAATGACCTCTTGCCCGCGGCTGTCGCCACACATACGGCATGCTCCGTCCTTTGACTTGTCCTTCATCTTGATCTCCGTTTCTCCGTTAACAAACACCAAAAATTAAATAGTTAACGGTTAAGTAATTAACCTTTTTTATTTTACCACCCCGCATGCCTCTTGTCAAGTGAATTTTTGGTGAATTTTTTGCCTTTTGGCAAAAAGGAAAAAGCCCTTTGGAAGGCTTGTGTCCAAAAGGCTTTTATAAAGCATTTTTCATTCGTATACTTTGTCGAGCCACGTCTTCAGGGTGTCCGCCAGCTTCCCTGCCGCCGCCGCGTGTCCGTCAACCCTCGGGTGTCCGTCATAATACTTGTCAAAGGTCAGCTGTTGCGCGATTATACCGTCCGCGCAAAGCACCTCGACCACTTCCTCTATATAGGGCGCAAGCTCATCCTCCATAAGTCCCGAGCAAAGCACGAACAACGTATCCCTGCCGTAAGCGTCCGCCATCTCGCAAACCATTTCTACGTAACTCTGCTTATAGACCTCCGCATCAAAGGCGATATTGCCCGCGGGCTTGTTTTGCTCGGTGGTCACCAGGTCGTTTGTGCCAATATTTATTACAACGGCATCGGGATCTCGCATAGCAAGATTCCAATCCAGCTCGCTATACGGACTCACTCTTTGATATATTCCGTTCAGATTGGTGGCTTGATTGCAGGGATTCGTGTAAAGTCCCATGCCGCTGCGCGCAAATACGTGAACGTCGGCATTAAGCTGCTGTGCGGCAAGATACGCATATGTCAAAAGTCCGTTTTGCGGCCAGAGTGACGTGTCGGGAACACCATCTGCGCGCAAAATACAGGAGCCTGCAGTTATGGAGTCGCCGTAAACGTCGATTACGTAGTCATATTCGCGCTCTATGGGAAGTAACGCTCCCGTTACACAAAGGCTGACGAGAGAAGCCCATGACAAATGCTCCTCGGTTATCTTTTGCACCTTTACCGTATGTATTCCCGGCTCTTCAAACTCGCAAAGCGTGAATCTTCTCGTTCCGTCGCCCAAAAGCGTGCCGTCCGTTCCAAGACCCAGGTTTATTTTTGTGGGGTCGGTCTCTCCGTCCACCAGAACGGCAACTATTGCGGCGTTCTTGGCATCCGTCATTACAGCCTCAAGCTTTGTGCCGTAAAAGCAAACCTCAAAGCCTGCGGCGGTGTTATTAAACACAAGATGTCCCAAGTCAGAATACTCGTATCTTCCTATAAGTTCTATATCCTCGTGATAAGGCGTTACCTCAACGGGCAGTATGTCTAAAAACTCAACGGTGCATTCAGCATAAGCATCGCCATAGCGCACACTCACCGTTGCCGTGCCTGCCGCCTTTGCTGCAAGCGTTATTGCGTTTTCTTGTACCGTGTAGTCACAAAGCTCATGGGGAACTTCTATTTGAAGCGCCTCGGCATTTATGCCGGCATTACAGATGATCTCAACAGACACACTGTCTCCAATAAGGCAATATTTCAGCGAGGGCTCAAGCTCGAGCTTTAGCTGCTCTTTTGTCTGGCTTTCGGTAGTTTGCTCCGTTTGCGCTTCACTTTGAGTTTCCAAGGTCGTTTGCTGCTCGCCGTTGCCGTTACAGGCAAAAAGAGATGCGGACATAAAGACCGCCAGCAAAACGGCGGATATTTTTGATAGATATTTGGTCATTCGTCCAACCTCCTTTTTCCTATGACTTAATTATACAATATTTGCCGCCAAATAATATGAACTCTATGTAAAAAATCACCCGCGGAAATATCCGCGGGTGTGTCTTGGATTTATTCTTTATTGACGTAATTGTTGTTTATAAGAGTGACAAGCATCGTTGCCGCAGTTTCGTGTGAAGCCTTGAGGGGATGTCCTCCGTTAGTAGCTCTTGGTAGCTGAACCTTTACTACCGTTATTCCCTCTCTCTTCAGACTAAATCTTACCTGATTGATCGCCTGCCCAATGAACGTGTTATTGTTAGTGTTATTGCTAGTGTTCGTTGACATCATATCGTAGCACAGGAAGAATACAACGTCCTTGCCCCATACATCTGTCAGACCGCGGATCATCTCTATATATGCCGCCTGGTATCCCGCTTGGCTGAAGACAACGTTACCATTTGTCGCTTTGCTCTCGACATCCGTCCATGCATCGTTCGTGCCTACGTTAATGACAACAATATCGGGCACCCAGCTTGTCATATCCCAATCGGTTTCGCTCAAGGGACTTACCTTGCCGTAAATATCCTTAAGATATCTCGTATGTCCGTAAGGATTGGTGTAAAGTCCGATTCCTTGCTTCGCAAAGACGTGAACGTCCGCGTTAAGCTGTGCCGCCGCAATGGTGGCATAGGTCAAAAGGCCGTTTTGCGTGGTGGTAGTAAGTCCGTCCGCAACGCCTTCTCCGCGCATATTTCCATATCCCGTGGTTATGGAGTCACCAAACACCATAATTTTGAGATCGTACTTGGTTTCAACATTTGCAAGTCTGCCCGTAACAGTCATGGCCATAAGCTTGGCGTAGCCGCTATCCTCTTCGGTTATCTTCTGGACCTTGACGGTGTGCCAACCCGCCTCCTCAAAGGAACAGAGTGTGATCTTTCTTCCTCCGTTAACCGCTACTCCGTCGCGGTGAAGATGTATGATATTTGCGGTGGGATCGGTTTCTCCGTCCACAAACACCGCAAGTCCCGTTCCGTGAGCATCATTTGGATATTTGCCGTCAGACATGGTAACGGTAAGCTCGGTGCCGTAAAAACGCACCTCAAAGCCTGCGGCGGTATTGTTCATCACAACGTAGCCCTGCGCGTTAGTTTCATGCCTGCCAAGATAGCTTATGTTGGGATCATCAAGCTCAATGTCCACCGCCACATCCGCCAGGATCTCAACTACGCAGGAGGCTTTTTGGGTTGATCCCTGCACCGTTATTTCTACAATTCCATCCGACAAGGAAGGAATGGTTATCTCCGTTCCTTCTATCACGTACTCGCCGACGAGCTCGGGGGCCGATACGGTAACCGACAGGGTTCCAAGCTCCTCTGCATCTCCCTCGACCAAAAGCACTATCTGCTGCCCCACGAAATAATAGCGCGACTCAGCCAACACGGTTATTTTAGATTGCGTTTCGGTTTCGGTTTCGGTTTCAGTTGTTTCAGGTTCGGTCGTTTCTGTAGTCGCAGGCTCGGTCGTTTCTGTAGTCGCAGGCTCGGTCGTTTCCGTAGTCGCAGACTCGGTCGTTTCCGTAGTCGCGAGCTCGGTGGTTTCCGTAGTCGCGGGATCGGTCGTTTCCGTAGTCGCGGGCTCGGTCGTTTCCGTAGTCGCAGACTCGGTCGTTTCCGTGATCTCAGACTCGGTATTTTCCGTCAACTCGGAAGTGCTCTCTTCCGTGTCTGTATCCAAGTTCTGTCCCGCGTTCACAATGCTGCCAAAGTTGCAGAAAAAAGCATCCAGCCTTGCAATCTGAGCCTCGGTAGGCTCAAACATATTTGTTCTGTTTTCCTCACAGTTTGGAATATCAGGCCATTTTTCAAGCTCGGCTTGCCATATACCTTCCGGTATTTGTGCCCAAATGCTCTCAAAATTTTCTCTGACATTTTCAATAGTCAGTATATCCTGCCTTAAATAGTTCCATCTGTCCTCTATCTCTTGCGGATAGTAGGCCATAAGAACGTCATACATTCTGTTGCCGTTAGAGCCAAATATAACTCTGCCGCTTTCATCAAGCTGGGGAACTATGTTGGTCTGCGCCTCTGTTCCGTCCCAATGTGAGCCAAACGTACTATCCATATCGTACATGGAGGGGATCCAGAGCGTTCCGTCATAGGTGACCCAGAGCATATTCTTGGCTCTGTTGTCAAAGGCATTCAGAAAATACGTAAACAGGAACGTATCTATTGCCGCCTCTATATCAAGGTGATTTGGCAGTTCCTCGCGTATTCTCTGCTCGTCCCCACAGTTAAGAACGCGAATAAGCTCGTTAAAGCTATCTCTTATCCAGGACTGGACCTCCGTGGAGCAATGCTCCACCTCCCATTTGTACTCCTTGAACTTATTGGGACCAATCTCGGTATAGAGTCTGTTATATTCAAGCCAGCCATCCGACATGAACATCGCCTCTTTGGACTCTTCTCCGCCTTCCATGCCGAATTGCCAGGCGTCCTTGGGAATGTTCATGGTATAAAGCCCGTGGAACTCTCCGTTAACATAAACCGCAACAGGATATCCGTCTATCAAGCCGTTGTTGGGCGCCTTTATCAAGTTCTCATCCGGGTTTTCTCTGGCTACAACTATCTCGGAAAAGATCCTTGCGCCAACGATGTTTCTCGCATGTGAGCTGTCAACCCAGTTTGCTTTCATGCAATAGTGGTTCTCCTTGCCCCAGCCGAGATCAACGCTGTATTTCTTTGTACAATTGGTGTTTGAGAAAAACTTAATAGTAAAGTTCTTCTTGGGATACTTAGATGAGGAGCTTCCCTGAACCTTGATCTTTGCCTTACACTCAAAGAAAAGCTTGCTGCCGTCGTTGCTGTCGTAGGTAACCTTTACCTTTATCTCGCCGTTTGCCTTTGTAAGATCAACCAGCTTGACGGGGGTATTTTCATAGTC
>JAFQLG010000088.1 GCA_017414605.1 Clostridia bacterium | reverse complement strand
TGGTGAGAGCAATGTTGTCCTCGTATGCGTGGTGCGAGCCGTCTATCATAACGGAGGTAAAGCCGCCGTCGATACAAGCCTTGCAGATCTCAAAATCTGCGCCGTGGTCAAGGTGGAGGGCGAGGTCAATGCCGCTATCCTTAACTGCTGCATTAGCCAAAGCGAGAAGATACTCGTGCTTTGCATACTTGCGCGCGCCTGCGGATACCTGAAGGATAACGGGGGACTTTGTTTCCTCTGCCGCCTCGGTGATAGCCTGGATTATCTCCATGTTGTTGATGTTGAAAGCACCGATAGCATAGCCGCCTTCGTATGCCTTTTTGAACATTTCCTTTGTTGTTACAAGAGCCATTGTTTCTTTGCCTTTCTTACCGCACGTGGCGGATTTTTGATGTTTTTAATTTTACCGATAATATTTTATCACATTATGCACCTAAAATCAAGTAATATTTCAAAAAATAGTAAACAAAAAACCGCACTCTCAATGGCGAGAATGCGGTCGTTTTTATAAAATTATTTGTTGCGGTCCTCGAAAATTGGGATCTCGCCAAGAGCGTGTGCCGTCTCAAGCTCTGCCTTGCCGCGCGTCGTCCATACAAACGACGGGGCATTGTAAAGCTTTGCCGAAAGCTTTACGGGCAGGGAATTGCGGTCAAGCTTGTTGTAGGCGATAAAATCGGGCGTTGCCAGGAAATTAAGCGCCATAAGGCTGATTATAACGTTAAGCGCCGAGTGGCTCTTTTTATCTCTGCAAACGTTGGTATAAAGCTGACCGCGGAACGTGTCGGGCAGGTATTTCTTTATCTCTCTTATTAAAAGGGGGTTGAAGGACTCAACGCAGAACTCGCCCTTATATTCTACAAGAATGTCGGCGACCTTTTTGCAAAGGGATACGTCAAAGCTCTCGCCCTTGAGCTCAACGAGAAGAGGAACCCTGCCGTCTACAAGCTTGAGGACGTCTATAAACGTGGGAATGGTCTGATCTGTTCCCGAAAGAGAAATTTTAGTAAGCTCCTCCGAGGTAAGATTACACACCTTGTTGTCAACACCCGTCACGCGATTGAGGGTGTCATCGTGGAATACCATAACGACACCGTCAGAGGAGAGCTGGACATCAAGCTCTATTCCATAGCCGCCCTGACAAGCAAGCTCAAATGCCTGCATTGAGTTTTCGGGAACACCGTTACCGTGAAGTCCTCTGTGCGCGTAATCGCGAAGAAGGGCGGGAGATGGCTTTATCTTTTTTCCGGGGCGTACGAGAATGAGCGCGTACACAAGGAAAAGCAGCGCGGCTATGCCGGCAAGTATTCCAATTATCAAAAGTATTATTTCAACAGGTCCCATATCAATCGTCTACGTCGAGGCTCTCAAGAGCGCTCTTTTTCTGAACGGGCTTTGCATCTCCGTGCTTAACGAAGAACATAGTTACAAAGGAGAGTGCTACGAATACTGTACCGAAGGAGAAGAACATTGCTCTCATGCCGAATGCGTCGTAAAGCACACCGGAGAGAATGGGAGCAACTATCTGAGCCGCCATGGAAGCGGTGTAGTAGTAGCCTGTATATTTTCCAACCTCGCCGCCCTTTGCAAGCTCAACGACCATGGGGAAGGAGTTTACGTTTATGGTAGCCCAGCCTATTCCGGCAAGAATAAATACAGGGTACATAAGTATCTCGGGGGTATCGAAGTTGATAAAGTTTCCGATGAAGAAAGCAGACGCGAGAAGGATTATACCTGTAAGGATAGTCTTTTTTCTTCCTATCTTTGACGCTATCATACCAACGGGGATGTACGCAACGATAGCCGCAGCCTGCGCAATTATAAGAGTAAAGTTGAAGTCAAAGAACAGAACGTTGGTAGCGTAAACGGAATACTTGCTGGTTATGGAGTTATATCCGATGTACCAAAGCGCAACGGATGCGAGAATGAGGATAAGGGAAACGAATTCGCCTTTCGAGAGCTTTCTCTTTTCGCCCTCTTCGATCTGTTCTGCCGCGGGCTCTTCAAGGCCAAGGCGCTTGGTGTCTTCTTCCATTTCCTGTGCCCATTTGCGCTCTCTTACTGTTGCAAGGAATACGCAAAGACCCGTGAGCATTATAGCGCATACCGCAACAACGTATCCGGTGTACTGCATATATTTGTTGCCCGAGGTGTTGAACACCATACCGAGAACGAGAACGAGTATACCGCCTGCGGTTCCCATGAGGTTGATGATAGCGTTACCCTTGGAGCGCAGAGGCTTCACCGTAACGTCGGGCATAAGCGCAACCGCGGGGGAACGGAAGGTTGCCATGGAGATAAGAACGAGAAGAAGAACGCCAACGAAAGAAATAACGGGCCAGATGTTGCCAAGCGTTATGTTCATGGTGTCTACTCTTATCTGCTCTATGGTTGCGTTGATGGCGTTTATGGACTGCTGAGCCGCAAGAACAGCTGCCTGGTCGCCCGCTTTACCTGCCGCCTGGAGTTGCTCGTTTGCTTGCTTAAGAAGCTCAGCCGCTTCCTGATATCTTTCGGAGATGCCTGCATTGAGAACGGCGCTCAGCTGATAGGTATCGATAAAGGTGAGGGAAATAAATGCGATCACAGCCGCAATGGTTCCTACGAATATAAAAGGTGTGCGCTTTCCGAATCTTGTCATGACCTTGTCGGAGAGTGCGCCGAAAATAGGCAACATAAATACGGCAAGAATGTTGTCAAAGGACATTACCGCGCCCGAAATGGATTGGGGAAGACCAAAGTGGTTGGTGAGAATGAGCGGGATTATCGCGTCATATGCCTGCCAGAAGGCAGAAATGAGAAAGAACGCAAATCCTACGAGTATTGTGCGTTTGTAGTTGAGTTTCATAGAAACATCCTTTCAAATATGTATTTTAGGTGTCGCTGTTACAAGTATAACACAAAAAATGATGATTGTAAAGAAAATTTTTACAAAAACTCCCTCAAGGAGCGATGTCCTTGAGGGATGTGAATTATGCCTGTGCGGATGGACCGAGTCCACAGCTTATGGCAATAGCGCCGTTGACCTTGTTCATTGCATCACCGTCCAGATGTCCCATTTTCTCCTTGAGCCTGCGCTTGTCAAGGGTGCGTATCTGCTCAAGCAGAACAACGGAATCCTTGGCAAGTCCAACTCCTGTTGCGTTGATATCTATGTGAGTGGGAAGCTTTGCCTTGTCCATTCGGGACGTTATGGCGGCGGCGATGACCGTGGGGCTGTACTTGTTTCCAACGTCGTTTTGAATAATAAGTACGGGGCGCAATCCGCCCTGCTCGCTGCCAACCACGGGGCTCAGATCCGCATAAAAAATATCTCCTCGTTTAATTGTCGGTGTCATTTTAGGGTATCCTTTCCTGTTTTTGCATAGCGCGATAAGGTGTTGCTTATAGTATTGCCGCCCGCAAGACCTTCTTAAACACAAAAGAGATAATGCAGCGGCATTTTTATAAAAAGCGCCGCCCCTTAATATAATATGAAAATACGACATGCGTTGACAAGCAAAAATGGACTTGCCAACCTTGACAAAAGAGCTAAAAGGGTGTATTATGAGAATAACAAGAACACATCTGTCCGAATTTTGAGGAGATAGCATAATGAGCGCAAAAAACAAGAAGAAAACAAACAAGAAAAAAGTCAGTACCGGGGCGGCCTCATCGGCGGCTTTTGTGCGCGATGAGGGTAAGAAATATAAGCTTTTACGAAAAATACCGCTCTCTCTGCTTTTGGCGTTTACCGCGCCGCTTACGGTGTGCTTTTTCGGCCCATTTGAGCTGTATGGAGCGAACATAAACGAATTTTCCTTCTCGCTTGGAGATTTCCTTCCACTTTGTCTTGCTATAAGCGCGGCGGTATCAGTGGCTTTGTTCATTGTTTTGCTGTTGCTGAACGGCAGGGCATACGACATAGCCTGCGCCGTCATCGTTTGGCTGACGGTAATGCTGTTCGTTCAAAGGCATTATCTGAATCTGGGCATTGACTCTCTCGCGGGTGACGGTGCCGGAAATGCCGAGATAGAGCCTGCGGCGATAGTGCTTAACGCGGCTTTATGGTTGATAGTCGGTGCGGCGGCAATTTTTGCGGCGATATGGCTCAAGAAAAAGAATATAGCGCCCTTCTTTGTTGGCGCGGCAGTCGTTCTTATCGCGGTTCTCGCAATACAGGTAGTGGGGTTTGCATCGGTTTCGATCACCACAAAGGATCTGTATACCCCCGTCATTGACAGAGCAGAAAACGCAGGCGGACAAGAGCAGAGCGAGCCTATGGTGCTTACCTATGAAAATATGGGTGAGCTTTCGGGCGGCAAAAATATTGTCTTTTTCCTTGTGGACAGATTTGATTCTAATTATTATGAAATAAAGGTCAAGGAGGATGCAAGGTTCTTTGACAAGCTGGATGGATTTACTTATTTCAGCGATTACACAAGCCTTTATTGCCGCACTTATCCCGCCGTTGCGTCTATTCTTACTGGTAAGGACCACGATTATTTTACCAACGAAAGTAAGGCTGACAAATTTGCAAAGTTCTATGCGGACGGCGGCAAGCTGGGCTTGCTTAAAAGCAAAGGCTATAATATAAATCTTTACACCGAGGATGGCTACGTGTACACCGATGCATCGGTAATGGACTCGTACGTGGACAACACGTCGGGAGTGGACGAGTATTATATTGACGACGAAGTCGCGCTCGCTTACGACATGGTGCGCTTCTCGCTGAGCCAATTTTTGCCTCACGCCGTCAAGGACCTCGCGGGCTATCTCAGCACGCCCTCCATAAATGCTCACGCGGTTTACGAAACACCGGGCGATATGTTTATGGTCAATGAAACCGCAACCGAAGATTTGAAGGACCGCCTCGAAAAAACCGAGTTTGCAAAGGTAGAGGGCGAGGGACAGTTTACCTTTATTCACCTTTACGGATGTCACAATACAAAACAGTCGCACGTGGAGAACATCAACGAAACCTTTGACCTCATTTATTACTATATTGACCAAATGAAAGCCATGGGCATTTACGAGGACTCCACGATCATCATAACGGGAGATCATGCGGCGGCACTTTCGGACAGTAAAATGATAGGCGCGGCAAGCAAGAGCGATGACGGCACCAGGGTAACCGCTATGTTCTTCAAAAAAGCGGGGGATAGCGGAAACGCGCTTAAATATAGCGCGGCACAGGTGTCGCAGGACGAGCTATGGGATACGATATTTGAGTCCGAGGGGCTCACCGAGTTCAAGATTGGCGAATCGTTTTACGAAATTCCCGAGGGTGAGGACAGAGAAAGACGCTATTTCTTTGAGATGTACAAGAATTCAAAGAATAACGACCTCAAGTATAACCGAGTTTACGAATATAGCATCAGGGGAACGGCACACGATGGAGAGAATTGGATAATAATAGGCGAAACCGACATCGTAAAGTGATAAGTCTGTAAGAAAAGGGAAAGCTATAAAATGGATCAGATATTATATTACATCTGCATTCCGTTAGGAGTGCTAATGAAATGGTGCTGGCAGCTGGTGGGCGATTATGGCATTGCCATATTGCTTTTCACGCTTGCCACAAAGCTCGTGCTATTGCCCATAACGGTATGGATACATAACAACTCTATACTTATGGTCAAGATTCAGCCCGAGATGAATATGCTCAAGGTCAAGTATTACAACGACCCACAAACACTGTCGCAGGAGCAGGCAAAGCTTTTCAAGAGGGCAAAATATCGCCCCATGCTTACGCTTGTGCCACTGGTTTTGCAGATAGTTCTTTTGCTTGGAGTCGTTTACATAATTAACAGACCCTTAAGCTATCTTTTCGGTGTTGCCGAGGCGGACATATTGGCTATGGCAGAGGCTGCGGGCGTGAATATGGAAAGCTCGTCCTTCCAGATAGCCTTGGTGGAGGCGATAAGAAACGGCGCGTACACTCTGCCCGAGGGATTTGAGTGGCTTTTGGGCTCGGTAAAGAGCTTTGACACCGCGTTTCTCGGCATGGAGCTTACGCTCGTTCCCACAGCAGTTTGGGGGATATATACGCTCGTTCCTCTGCTTGCGGCGGCATCAAGCTGGCTTTTGTGCTTTGCTCAAAACAGCTCAAACGTGCTTCAGCACGAGCAAGGTAAAGGAAACAAGTATGGAACTATGATCTTCTCCGTGGCGCTGTCTTTGTATCTCGGTTGCTTTGTGCCTGCGGGAATAGCTCTGTATTGGATGGCGGGCAACATACTGTCGGTGCTTCAGCTGCTTTTGCTCAACGTTGCTATAAGCCCTAAAAAGCACGTTGATTATAAGGCGCTTGAGGAGAGCCGCGAGGAGCTTGCCAAGATCGAGGCGGCAGAGAACACCGAGCAGAAAAAACGCATCGCAAAAGAAAACAAAAAGCGCGAGAGCGAGGATTACAGGAGATTTTTCTCCATAGTAAACAAACATCTTGTCATATATTCCGAAAAGAGCGGATTTTACAAATATTACAAGGGACTTATAGAGGAGCTTCTTGCAGGCTCGGATATGGTAATACATTACGTTACCAACGACCCAAACGACGTGATATTTGAGGTTGCCAAAAAACAGCCCCGCATCAAACCCTACTACATAGGCCTCAAAAAGACAATATCGCTTATGCTCAAGCTTGAGTGCGATATGATAGTTATGACCACGCCCGACCTCGAAAAGTATTATCTTAAGAAATCGAGAATGCAGGACGACATAGAGTATGTTTACGCTCCCCATGCGCTGATGAGTATGCATATGGGAATGAAGGAAGGCTCTCTTGATGCCTTTGATACCATATTCTGCGCGGGAGAGCATATTAAGCGCGAGGTAAAGGCGACTGAGCGCGTTTACGGGCTGCCCGAAAAGACCTGCGTTGAGTTCGGCTATCCTTTGGTTGACGATCTTATAGTACTTGGAAACGAGGAGAAAAAGACGCACAAGGTGGGCGGCAGAAAAGAAATTCTGATCGCGCCTACGTGGAATGAAGACAATATTCTCGATTCTTGCATAGACGATCTTTTGAACGGCCTGCTTTGTGACGATTATCACGTAACCGTCCGTCCTCACCCCGAGTACGTAAAGAGATACGGCAACCGCATGGATGCTATCGTGGAGCGCTGGCGCGACAAGATCGGCGAGGGACTTACCTTTGAGCTTGACTTTTCAACCAATAAGTCAATTTATTCATCCGACCTCATGATAACGGATTGGTCGGGAATATCCTTTGAGTTCAGCTTTGCTACAAAGCGCCCAACGCTGTTCATAAATACAAAAATGAAGGTGCTTAATGAAAATTGGCAAAAGATAGACTGCGAGCCCATTGAGATAACCTTGAGAGATGAGATAGGAATATCCATTGAAAAGAGCGACGTTGCAAAGATCGGTGACATAGCAAAGGATACCTTTGCTCGCTCACGTGAGTATGAGCAAAAGATAGAGAAAGCGCTTCACCGTGCGGTGTACAACGTTGGCTACTCCTGCGAGGTTGGAGCTAAATACATTCTTAAAAAACTCATTGAAAAGCAGAGAAAGTGAGGCTGATGATAAATGTTGATCTTTAATATTACGCCTGTGGCGCTTTACATTGACCCCACCGCTATAACCACCTCGCTTGTATCGGCGAGCAGCATAATCATCGCCCTTGGCGCATCGGCAAGCGTTTTGCTGGGCAGGGCGACAACGCTTAGCGCCGCGGCAAGCGCAAAGGTAACCAAGCTGACTCGCGGCTTTGTCAATGCCTTTTGCATAGTTGAAAACGGCGGCAAGAGCGTTGAGAGAGAAATAACGCTAAAGAAAAAGCGCTGAATAATAAAAACGAGCTCCGTCACTTTGGCGGGGCTCGTTTTTTTGCTTTTGACGTTGATTTTTTCGGGAAACTTTCTCATCAAAATAATGAAAAAAGAATAAAATAAGCAGTCGTTGCGATTCGTTTATGTGAGTTTCAACGAAAATGGGAAAATAGGGCTATAAATTATCAAAAGTCCTTGACGAAAAAGAATTATCGGTTTATAATGATAATAACTTTTTACAAATTGCAAAAAAGTGCGGTTCGCAAATCCAAATGCTTTTTTGCAAAGGCAAAAGGGAGGTTTTTGCTATGAACAGAGTGTATAATTTTTCGGCCGGTCCCTCTATGCTGCCTATACCCGTGCTGGAGCGCGCAGCGGCCGAGCTTATGTGTTACGGCGAGTCCGGTATGTCGGTTATGGAAATGAGCCATCGTTCACCCGATTATGAGGCCATAATAAAGAAGGCGGAGGCGGATCTGCGCGAGATAATGAATATTCCCGATAATTATAAGGTGCTGTTTTTGCAGGGTGGGGCATCTACGCAGTTTGCTTCCGTTGCACTCAATCTGATAAACAGAAGCCCGGCCAAAAAAGGGCTTTATGCCGTTTCGGGTCAGTTTTCGGGAAAGGCGTATAAAGAGGCCTTGAAAATGGGGATTAACGCCAAATGCATAGCAACCACCAAAAGCGATAATTTTGACCGCGTACCCGTGATAACGCGCGACATGGTGGACGAGGATGCCTCTTATTTGCACATTTGTTTTAATAACACGATATACGGAACAAAGTTTAGCTATATACCCGACTGCGGCGACGTTCCGCTGGTAGCAGACATGTCGTCCTGCATTATTTCTGAGCCCGTTGACGTGGCCAAATTCGGAGTTATATATGCGGGCGCGCAGAAAAATATGGCTCCCGCAGGTCTTACTCTCGTGATCGTGCGCGAGGATCTTTTGGGTCTTGCGGACGAAAGCATACCAACCATGCTTGATTGGAAGACCATGGCGGATAATGATTCCATGTACAATACGCCCCCATGCTATGCTATTTACATGGCAGGCCTGGTATACCAATGGATAAAGGATATCGGCGGACTTGAGGCAATGAAGGCTCTCAATGAGAAAAAGGCAAAGCTGCTTTATGATTATCTCGATTCACAGAGCTACTATTTTGCACCCGTAAAGCCCGATTCGCGCTCCATGATGAATGTTACGTTCGTTACGGGAGATGCCGAGCTTGACAAGAAATTTGCAAAAGAAGCATCTGAGATGGGGCTTAAAAATCTCAAGGGGCACCGCTCGGTTGGCGGAATGCGAGCATCTATATACAACGCCATGCCATACGAGGGAGTAGAGGCGCTGGTTGCTTTTATGGATAAGTTTGCAAAGGAAAACCCCAAGGCTTAAGCGAAAGGACTAAGAGTTGTTATGATAAAGAATATAAAGCTGCTCAACAAGATTGCTAAGGTTGGAACGGATAGGCTCAGCCCCGAGCATTTTAACGTTGGTGAGGACGTGGCCGCGCCTTACGGAATAATGGTGCGCTCGGCAAGCATGCTGGATATGGAGTTTAATCCCGAGCTGCGCGCTATCGCGCGCGCGGGTGCGGGCGTGAACAATATCCCGATAGAAAGATGTACCGATGCTGGAATCGTGGTGTTCAACACCCCCGGAGCCAATGCAAACGCGGTAAAGGAGCTTGTCGTTTGCGGTCTTATGCTGGCGTCGCGCAATGTGACTGGCGGCGTAGAATGGGCAAAAACGCTCCGAGAGGACGTTGCAAAGCAGGTTGAAAAGGGCAAATCTCAGTTTTCGGGAGTTGAGGTGTTTGGAAAAACGCTTGGCGTAATAGGTCTTGGTGCGATAGGTGGAATGGTTGCCAACGCCGCCGTGCATCTTGGAATGGACGTTGTGGGTTGTGACCCTTATCTGTCAGTTGAGGGTGCTTGGAATCTCAATCATCACGTAACAAAGGCGGCAAAATACGAGGACGTATACGCTGCGGCGGATTACATTACGCTTCACGTGCCCAGCACTCCGCAAACAAAGGGCATGATAAACAGAGAAACCATTGCAAAGATGAAGGACGGCGTGCGCATTCTCAATTTTTCGCGCGCAGACCTCGTTGTTGCATCTGACGTTAAAGAAGCTATGGAAAGCGGAAAGATTGCCGCTTACGTTACCGATTTTCCCACAGAGCAGGTGCTTGATATCCCCGGTGCCGTTGCCATTCCTCATCTCGGTGCATCAACGGAGGAAGCGGAAGATAATTGCGCGGTAATGGCGGCACAGCAGCTTGCCGACTATATTCTTAACGGAAACATAAGAAACAGCGTGAATTTTCCCGCGGTTTCTATGCCTAGAAGCACGGATTGCCGTCTTTGCATTCTGCATAAAAACGTTCCCTCTATGCTTGCAAGGTTCACGGCACTTTGCTCTGAGCAGGGAATCAATATTGAAAACCTGACCAATAAGTCGCGCGGCGACGTTGCGTTTACACTGATAGACGTTAACGGCAAGCCCGAGGAAGCTTCCATACAAAAGCTCAAGGAAATGGAAGAGGTAATGAGAGTTAGAGTTATATAAAGAAAAAGCCTGCGTTTTCACGCAGGCTTTGTTATTTATTTACCGCTGGGAGTTGCGCCTCTGTGAGGGAACTCGGAAAAATGGGGGTCGCCCATTCTGTTTCTCATTCCGTCCGTGATACCGTCAATGGCGGACTCGGCTCCGTCCATGATAGAGGACTCGGTTCCCTTCGTTTCCGCCTTTGTTTCGGTGGTAGCGGTGCTTCCCGTACCCGTGCCGTTGCCGTCACCTGCGGTGTTAGCGGTGCAGGACGCCAGGGATGCTGAGCCTATACACATGATAAGGCATAATGCTATTGCAATAATATTCTTTTTCATAATACTTGCTCCAACGCCGCAAAGCGGCGATAAACTTTAGATTTCGGACACGCCGCCAAGCAAAGCGTCACTTGTGGCAAAAATATATCCGCAACGTTAGTATTTGCGATATTTCGGGATAAAACCGCCTATTTTAATGCCAAATACGGTAATAAAAGGTAAATGAGTCAATAAAATATTAAATGAAACAATTTTTTGGAGGCAAAGGTGCAAAAAAGAGCATTGGTATTGATGTTGGCGGTTTTGCTTTTGCTCAGGGGCGGAGCGCTTGCGGCGGGGGCAAGGAGCGCCGGTGAGGACTGCAGACTATATTTTGACTGTAAAAGCGGAGAGCGCCGGGTAGAGCTTGTTTTGAATCTATCTTCGGAAAAGGGAATATGCGGCCTTTGGGCCTCGCTGAATTACGATCCCGATGCCGTTATTCTGACTTTCTGCGGAATAGAGGATGAAAGTGCCGCACCTCTTGCGCTGACGTATCGGGATAAAGAGGGCAGAGTTGACTTTTTGCTGGACGGAGATAAGAATTGCGCGCCCGAATGCGCGCTTGTCAGGTTTTATTTTTCCGTAAAGGAATCCGCGCCGCAAAGCTTTGGCTTTGACCTGGTGCTTATGGATGAAAAGAGCTTGCTTAGCCTTGACGATACGGGGCAGATAAGGGCCGCTGCTCCTGACCTTGTGGCATGCTCTGTGTCGGTGAGCCGCGACACAACTCCGCCGGACAATAGCGGCAACGCCCTTATTGGCATATATTCGCACAGAGTGGGCGAAGATATGGAAGTATCGCTTGTGGGAAAATCGGCGGCGGCGCAGCTGGCGCTTGGGTTCAAGATTTTTGCGGTGGATCTTGTCAGCGCGCAAACGCAAACGGTGCTTGTCGTTGCAATAAGCGGCGGGGAAGCGGTGAGCCTTCGCACAAGGCTATCAGAATGCAGCGGAGCGGTCTGCGTGATAGTTACCCCCATAATTTATAACGGCAAAGGCGTAATAGAGGGGCAAAAAAGCGCCTTTGTTCTGTGGTAAGTGGTAAAATGAAAAAGCGCGTGACTTACACGCGCTTTTTTGATATTACATTTTAGACTGAATGAACTCCGCAAGCTTTGCGGGAGTGTTGTAAACAGGGGAGATATCAACCTCAATACCGGTGTTGTCCTCAAGCTGAATAACAAGCTCTGCAAGATCAAGAGAGTCAAGGCCCATTTGCGCAAAGGTCATGTCTGCGGTGTACTCGTCAACTTCTCTGTCCTGATACTCTGCTATTATTTCAATTATCTTCTGTTCCATAAAAGCGTCTCCTCTTTATGTATGTTTTTGCAAATGAAGCGCCGCACACAAAGGCGCGGGATCATGTCACTATTAGATTATACCATAATGTTATTGATTTGTCAACATTTTTATTCGCGGAATAATAAACAAACGGAGAATGGCGAGCCATTCTCCGTTTTTGATCTTATTGTCCTTCCGCGCCAAGCGTTACCGAAACGGTTTGATAATTTCCGTCGCGCCAAAAGGTTATTTCAACGGTGTCGCCGCCGTTAAATTCGTTGATTATGTCCATAACGGCGTATATGTGAGCAACTTCAATGTTGTTTACCTTTGTGATTATGTCGCCTTCGCGCAGCTTGCTTGCGGAATCGGAGGTGGGGCTGACCGCGCTCACGTATACACCCGAGATCGCCGCATAAAAGGTGGTGTTCGGATTCATCTCGGCGTATGCCTTGGTAACCTTTTCGATAGAGGAGGTTCCGTTTGTATAGACGTTCTTGTAGTAAGTCTTTCCCTCAACGCCAACGCCGGTTATTCCGATGAGGGGGCGGGGAATAGAGATGCCGGAATTAACGTCGTTTGCGTGGCCCTTTTCAATGATCGCCTCAACGTCGATGAGCGCGCCGTCAGAGGGAATGGCAAAGCCCATACCCGCGCTGTCGGAAAGCTTTAACGTGATTATACCAACCACCTGACCATAGCTGTTAATGAGAGGGCCGCCCGAGTTTCCTGGGTTTACGGAGGCATCCGTTTGTACAACGTGCATCTTCTTTTTGAGGGTGCCGTCGCTGTTGTAGAGCTTTATCTCGCGGTCGGGGCAGGATATTATGCCATGCGTTACGCTCCAGCCGAACTCATCGCCCTCGGGAGTACCAACGGCATAAACCCTCTCACCAACGCGGCAGTCCGCGCTCTTGGCAAAGGTTGCGGGGCGCAAGCCGGTTTTGTTTATCTTGAGAACGGCAATGTCGTCCATCTCCTTGTGCCCGATAACCGCGGCAACGTCGGGCGTATCCATGCCGTATCTCCAAACGTAAACCGCCGTTGCGTTCTCAATGACGTGATGATTTGTAACGATATATCCGTTTTCGGAAAGGATTATGCCCGTTCCAACGCTAGATCCCGTTCCCGTTTCTGCTTTGATTATTACAACCGATGCCATAAAGTCCTCAAGCATATCCGAGTCGGTTGTATATTGGGGAGCCTTTTCCGGAGTTGCAACGGGAATGTATATAACGCCCGATCCGCCGCGCAAAAGTCCAAAAGATGCCGCAATGGCTATAGCTACCAGAAGAAGAATTGCACATCCCGACAAAATGGCGGAAAGAGTAACGGCAAGATTTGCGTTCTTGCCTGATTTTTCTTTTGTGCAGCATGGCTTTTCGCCGCCGCTAAGCTCGTCCGCTTTGTATGATTCCGAATTTTCCTCGGGTATTTCGGGTTGCTCGTGGCCTTGGTTAGCTTCGCCGTTTTCTGCTTGCTCGTGGGGTTCTTCGCCATTGCTTTCGGCAGATACGTCATTCGCCGCGGAATGCTCTTGCTCGGGCTCGGTAGCTGTAGCTTGGTCTTCCTGCTCGGGATTTTCTGTAAACTCCCAGCCAAAAGCCTTAACGCTGCCGTCGCCGTTGGTGACAGGCGCGGAGCCTTGCTCGTTCTCGCCGTTTATCTTGTTTTCATTTTCATTCATAATAGTAACCTCTTTTCAAAAATACGCCAACTCACCCGAGTTGGCGTAGCTTTGGTGTCAAACTGTATTTTAGTCGAGTATCTCAAACTTATAGCCAACGCCCCAAACGGTTTTTATTACCCAGCGCTCAGAAAGTCCGTCCAGCTTTTCGCGCAGACGCTTGATGTGAACGTCAACGGTGCGTGAGTCGCCGAGATAGTCAAATCCCCAGACCTTGTCAAGCAGCTGATCTCTGGTGAAAACGCGATTGTAGTTGGAGGCGAGGAAGTAGAGAAGCTCCAGCTCCTTGGGAGGAATGTTAACACTTCTGCCGCGCAGCTTGAGCTCGTATTTCTGCAGGCTTATCTCTATGTTCTCAAATCTGATTACCTCGTCATCTGCGGCGGGAATGCCCGAGCGGCAGCGGCGGAGAACAGCCTTTATTCTCGCGGAAAGCTCCTTGTTGTCAATGGGCTTTACCATGTAATCGTCTGCGCCAAGCTCAAGACCCAGGACCTTGTCAAAAATATCGCCCTTGGTGCTGACCATAATTATAGGCTTGCCGGATACCTCGCGTATCTCGCGGCATACCTGCCAGCCGTCCTTTTTGGGAAGAGTTATGTCAAGAACGGTTATGTCGGGATCGTACATTTTGAAGAAGATCAGACCCTCGCTGCCGTCCGAGGCAACTCTTACCTCGTATCCCTCTGCTTCAAAATAACTCTTTATGTTCTCGGCGAGAACGGGCTCGTCTTCAATGACGAGAATTTTCGTATCCATCATATTCTTTGCCTCCTGTATTGAGAGTAATGCGCCAACTATCTATTTTATAGTATCTTACGCATTGGTGCTTTTTGTGAACGAACGTTGAATTCTTAACGAATTTTGCCCAAAAAATTAACTTTGTTAAATTTATCGTCACAAGAAAGTGCAAAATAGTTTATCATGCGTTAATAATTATATCACACAAAATACGATTTGTACAGTATTTTTGAAATTTTTTTGATAAATTTTTTAACACTTTTCACATTATTTTTATAATGTGTTTAGAAATAGGTCTTGAAATGAACATAAATATATCGCTATGCAATTTGAGAAAAATGGTTTTACTATTTTATTTGCATATGTTTGTTCGTTTTATGTGCACATTTGTTGCACATAACGCTTGACAATATGCATATTTTGTGGTAGAATATGTGCAGATATGGAGGAATGAATATGAGAAAATTTGATTACTCTTTTTTGAACAACGGATTGTTGCCGGCAAAACTTGTTAATCTGACGACAGGAATTGCTGAACTAAAAACGATGGCTAGCGTGCGTAAGGACGAATATGCCAATATTTTTACCGAGCTTGAGGCGGTTGCAAAAATACAGTCGGTCAAAAGCTCCAATGCTATTGAGGGTATCGTAACGAGCGACGACAGGATTACCGCTATTGTCAGCGGCAGCAGTGCACCACTTAACCATAATGAGGCAGAGATCGCAGGATACCGCGACGCGCTGAATGCCATCCATACGGGACACGAATATATTGATTTTCGTGAAACCGATATTCTCCGTCTTCATAAAACCATGATGGAGATTGCGGGATATGAGTTTGGCGGAAAATATAAAACCGATGATAACGTCATTTTGGAAATCGATACCGACGGAAACCGTCACGTCCGCTTCCGCCCCACACCCGCGCACGAGGTGGAGCAAGCAATGGAGCAGCTTGAACTTGCCTATATGGAGGCAAGAAATGATGCAAATATCAATCAGCTCTTGCTGATCCCCTGCGTAATACTTGATTTTCTTTGCATACACCCGTTCCGCGATGGAAACGGCAGATTGTCACGTCTGCTCTCGCTCTTGTTGCTCTACAAAAATGGGTTTGACGCGGGTAAATACGTTTCATTTGAGGAACAGATCAATAACTACAAGGGCTTCTATTACGAGGCGCTAAAGCGCTCCTCGAGCGGCTGGGAAACAGGCGAAAACGACTATTTTCCTTTTGTTGAAAACTTTCTTTCAACGCTTTATATGTGCTATAAGGAACTGGACAAGCGTTTTGCGGTTGTAAACGGCAAAAAGATAACTAAAAAAAGTCGCATCGAGGCAACCGTTCTCAATAGCCTGACACCCATTTCAAAGTCCGAGATATGCAAGATCCTTCCCGACGTTAGCCCTACCACCGTAGAAGCGGTGCTCGGTCAGATGGTTCGCGGCGGAAGCATCAAGAAGCTCGGCGACGGAAGAAATTCGAGATATATTAAAAACATATAATCTAGGAGAATTAAAATGATCAACAAACTAAAATACAGAACAGAAGATGAAGTGCGCGACAGCGCAAAAGTAATTCTTGGCTTTGATCAAATAGAGTCGAAAGTAAGGCAGGGAACCGGACAAATTACAACGTTTAATCAATTAGGGTTCAAGGGGATAAATGACAAACCGGATGGCTGGTATTTGCCCGAAAATCATAATTTGCCTGCAATTGTTTTGGAAACAAAGTCCGAGGCGGAAGATGTTTCACTTCAGAAATGGGTTGATGAGCTTGCTAAAAACTGTAATATTGTTTTGAAAAAATATAAAGATGTTATTGGTATACTTTATAACGGCGTTGATATACGTGTGTTCAAAAACAATTCTGAACTTAGCGATGTATCTGGCGTTCTGCAAAGCAAAGGTTATTATCTTGCACTGTGTGCTCAAAACACTATTGATAAACAGCAGATTTACGGTCTTACGAAAAAGATCAATGACTGCTTGCATTTCGATTTCGGTATTAACAACCTGAAGCATCGTATGATTTTTACGGCTTGCGCATTGGTTGCTAAAAGATACGGTGCAATGCTTATTAAGGGAATGGATTTTACATTGATGAAGAATTCGATCCTTAATACCTTATCAAAATCATTAGAAGAAAGCAGAAAGCAAAATCTGAAATTAGATTTGCTGATAGAGGTATATGCCGAAATTAAAATGAACAGCTCCTCTAATCAAGAAGCAATCGACAATTTTATTCAATGGGTTTCCGAAATTTCAACTTGCGTCAACTCGGACTATTGGAATGGTGAGGATGTAATGGGTATTTTCTTCAATGAATTTAACCGTTATAAAGGTAAATCCGATGCAGGACAAGTCTTTACTCCCGACCATATAACTTCTTTTATGTACAGATTGATTGACATATCGCAAAATGACCGTGTTTTAGACGCCGCATGCGGCTCGGGTGCATTCCTTGTAAAATCTATGTGTAATATGATTAAAGAGGCGGGTGGCTTAAAATCTCAAAAGGCGATGTCTATTATGAATGCCCAACTATATGGCATTGAATTTGACAGAGAAATTTTTGCGCTCGCTTGTGCCAATATGCTGATACATAAAGACGGAAAGACCAATTTAGAGCAATTGGATTCAAGAAGTCAGGAGGCATGTGATTGGATTAAATCTAAAAGCTATAAGACCGATAAAAAAGGAAATTTTGTTATAGATGATGACGGCAACTATGTTTTGCAGAGTTATCCGATCACCAAGGTTTTGATGAACCCTCCTTTTGAATCAAAATACGGTTGCTTGACGATTGTTGATAACGTATTGAAAAGCGTTCCGCGTAATACGCTTTGCGCATTTATTCTTCCCGATAAAAAGCTTGAAAAAGATACTCGTGGAAAGAAGCTGCTAAATCACAGCTCTTTGTTAAAAATTGTTAAGCTTCCTGAGAAGGTGTTTTCGGAAGGCGTTACCACGTCTGTTTTTGTTTTCCAAGCCGGTGTTCCTCACGGAACAAAAGATATTTTTGCTTGTTATATTGAGGATGATGGCCTTGAAACCGTAAAAAATCAAGGCAGACAAGATATTCGCGACAGATGGCAGGCTATTGAGGATGAATGGATAGAACTCATTCGTAAACAATCGGGACACGATACAATTCAATGGATAAAACCGTCCGAGCATCTGAGTTATCAAATGCCGGAAAAACCATTTGAAATTTTTGAAGAAGATTTCACCAAAACAATGATGGATTATTTGATGTTTCAACAACAAATGGATGTAAAAGAGTTTAGTGAAAAGCTTGTAACCAAAGTGATGTATAACAGCGCTGTTTCTTCTTCTGAAAACAATGTTATTATCACATTGAAAGGAGCATCCAAAGATGAATAAAATTGATATTTCGCAATGGAAACCTTTTGCCATAGAAAAATTATTTACGGTAGTAAAGGGTACAAGATTGACCAAAGCAAATATGCGTGATGGTGAAATTAGATTCATTGGTGCAAGTGCGATCAACAACGGCGTCACTGCTCAAATTGCCAATAAGGAAAAATTACACCCCGCCAATACAATCACAATCACTTATAATGGTTCTGTTGGTGAAGCATTTTATCAAGACAAAGAATTTTGGGCTTCAGATGACGTAAATGTTTTATATCCCAAGTTTGAAATGAATCAATATACAGCACTTTTCATTATACCTTTGCTTAAATCAGCAGGAAGAAAATATGCTTTTATAGACAAATGGAAGAAAGAAACAATGGAGAAGGATTCCATAATGTTGCCTGTTGATGCAACAGGCAACCCAGATTTCGCATATATGGAATCATATATGCGAAATCTGGAATCTGCGGTCAGCTCTTCGCTGACTGCTCTGCGGTCAGCGAAGAGCTCCGAAATTTGCAATTTAGCAAGTAATTCTAAATGGAGCACATTTACTATTGAGCAAATTTTCCCCACGATTGTAAAACCTCAGGTTTATCATACAAGAGAAGTAAGGCAAAACGATAATGGGATACCGTATGTCGTACGCAGTAAGTTTAATAACGGAATCAAGTATTATGTTGATAAGCCAAATGGAACCACAAATCCACCGAATGTTATTTCTTTTGGTGCTGAAAACGCAACATTCTTTTATCAGGAAAAAGAGTGGATATCAGGCAGAGATATATATTATATAGATACAACCAAAATAGATAAACTCGCTTGCCTTTTTATTACAGCTTGTTTACAGCCAATTGCTACAAAATATTCTTACAATTTTGGACTTTTTCCCGATTTGTTGAGAAAAGAGAGAATAAAATTACCTGTTGATGAAAACGGTGATGTTGATTATGCATATATGTCGGCGTATATGAAAGCACTAGAGTCAAAATCAGAGCATAAAATCAACAAATTAAGATTTGCATAAAAAATTCAACCGCTATCAAAGCGTGGTTTACATGCTTTGATAGCGGCTTTTATTTACAAATTTTCATCTAACGCTTGAAACGGCGGGCAAAATGTTGTATAATATACGTAAAATAGGAAATTATGGGCTTTTTGACAAAGCCGCAAGGAGAAACATATGAAGCTTGGTATAGTTGGACTTCCAAACGTTGGAAAATCAACACTTTTTAATGCATTGACAAACGCGGGGGCGGAGAGTGCAAACTATCCCTTCTGCACTATAGAGCCAAACGTTGGCGTGGTTACCGTTCCCGATAGCCGTCTTGACGTGCTGGCGAAAATGTACGATCCCAAAAAGTACACGCCTGCGATAATTCAGTTCGTGGACATCGCGGGACTTGTAAAGGGCGCGTCACAAGGCGAGGGACTTGGAAACAAGTTCTTGTCCAACATCCGCGAATGTGACGCCATCGTTCACGTTGTACGTTGCTTTGAGGACGATAACATTATCCACGTGGACGGCTCGGTCGATCCCATGCGCGATCTTGAAACTATAAATATGGAGCTTATCTTCTCGGATATGGAAATGGTTGAGAGAAGAATAGACAGGACCAAAAAGGCTATGAAGGGCGATAAGACCTTAGCGGGTGAGCTTGCGCTGTTTGAAAAAATATACGCAACTCTGTCAGATGGCCTTTGCGCGAGAACAATGGACTTAAGCGAGGACGAGCTTGCTTGTCTTTACGACACGCCCCTGCTTACAATGAAGCCCGTAATTTACGTTGCAAACGTTTCTGAGGACGACGTTGCGGGCGAGCCCACCGAAAACGAGGCATATATGAAGCTCAAGGCATTCGCAGAGACCGAAAAGAGCGGCGTTATTGCCGTTTGCGCAGGCATTGAAGCCGAGATCGCCGAGCTTGAGGGTGACGAAAAGCAGATGTTCCTTGAGGATATGGGAATTGAGGAAAGCGGCCTTGATAAGCTTATCAAGGCGAGCTATTCCTTGCTCGGACTTATCAGCTATCTTACGGCAGGACCCGAGGAGGTTCGCGCATGGACTATCACGCGCGGTACAAAAGCGCCTCAGGCGGCAGGAAAGATACACTCGGACTTTGAGCGCGGCTTTATTCGCGCCGAGGTAATCGCATTTGACGATCTCGTTTCTTGCGGTAATATGGTTGCCGCAAAGGAGCAAGGTTTGGTGCGCTCCGAGGGTAAGGAATACGTAATGAAGGACGGAGATATCGTTCTTTTCAGATTTAACGTATAAAGGACAGTTTGCAATGAGAATGAGAAAGAAAAAGCACGGCGAGGAGAGGATAAGAGCCTGCGCCGAGCTGCTTATAGAGGACCCCTCCATATTGAAGGAGGATCCGCAGGCACCGTTTACGGACAAGAGTCGCAAGCTTTGCCTTGAGATAGGCTGCGGAAAGGGTAACTTCGCGGTTGGCACCGCGGCAAAGGACACAGATTGCAACATTATCGCAATGGAGCGCGCGAGGGACGTTTGCTGTCTTGCGCTTGAAAAGGCGATGGCGCAAAAGGAAACAAGACCTGACAATCTGCGCTTCATTATTGGTGATGCGGACAAGCTTGAGGAATGGTTCCCGGAGCATTGTCTGGAAGTTTTGTATCTGAATTTCAGCGACCCATGGCCAAAGGCGGGCCACGCAAAGAGAAGACTTACGCACAGAAACTATCTTGCGAAATACAAGAAGCTGTTAAAAGAGGGAGGTCTTTTGATATTCAAGACCGACAATGTAGGACTATTTGATTTTTCGCTTGAGGAATTCTCGGAGTTTGGCCTTAATGTCGAGTGGATCACGCGCGACCTGCATAACAGCGAGCGCGCCGAGGTCAACGTTATGACAGAATACGAAAAGAACTTTTCCGAAAAAGGATTTACTATCAACTCAGCGATAGTAAGGTTTTGATATGAAAAGAAACGAAAACGATAACCTGCCGGGCGGCGTTCTTGCCGTATATAAGGAGCAGGGAATGAGCTCGCACGACGTGGTCAACCGCGTGCGCCGACTGTACGATACAAGGCGCGTAGGACACGCGGGAACGCTTGATCCTATGGCGGAGGGTGTGCTTGTTGTACTGGTCGGCAGGGCGGCGAAGGCGTGTGAATACATTTCGTCGGACAGAAAGACCTATCGTGCAACGCTGCGCCTTGGAGTCACCACCGATACCGAGGACGTAACGGGCGAGGTGCTGACGAAAACCGACGAAATTCCGTCCGCCGACAAGGTTTATGATATCTGCCGTCAATTTGTGGGACAAATAAAGCAAATGCCGCCGATGTATTCGGCATTGAAGGTTAACGGACAAAAGCTTTATGACCTTGCGCGTCGCGGAGTTACCGTTGAGCGAGAGGCGAGGGATATAGAGATATTTTCTCTGGAATGTGAGAAGACCGACTCCAATACCGATTATGTGCTTACCGTTACGTGTAGCGGCGGAACGTATATCCGCACGTTGTGCGCCGATATCGGCGCGGCACTTGGCTGCGGAGGGGTTATGGCAACGCTGGAGCGCCTTGAGGCTTGTGGCATATCGGCCGGTGAATGTAAAACGACAGACGAGCTTGAGGTGATGACACCCGAAGAGCGCCAGGCGCTTCTTTTGCCTACGGAACGCATATTTGAGGATCTTTCGCGCGTGTGCCTGCCCGCTTTTTTTGAAAAGCTTTTGCGCAGCGGATGCCCAATATACCAGAAAAAAATAAAGGCCTCATATGAGGTCGGCGAACGCGTTCGCGTTTGTGACGAGAGCGGCATCTTTTTTGCTCTCGGTCAGGTTACCGAGGAGCCGGAAGGAACTGCGATAAGGGCAATAAAGACCTTTGAATTAAAATAAATGCAAAAGGGAGAAGGAAACAGTCCTTCTCCCTTTTTTTGAAATTTATTTTACGAATTCATTGTAGATGGCGGCAAGAGCGGTTGTAAAATCGTTATCGTCAACTCCAACAACGATGTTAAGCTCGCTGGAGCCCTGGTCGATCATCTTGATATTTACGCCCGCGGCTGAAATTGCGTTGAAAACACGCGCCGCAGTACCGCGAGCCTTGATCATTCCGCGTCCAACTATGGCGATAAGTGCCAGGCCTTCCTCAATGGCTATACTGTCAGGGCGCGTACGCCTTGCGATAGCATTTATGATCTTATCTCTATGCTCCTGGAACTGTGCAGTTGAAACGATAACGCTCATGGTATCTATTCCTGAGGGAAGATGCTCAAAGGAAACGCCAAAGTCCTCAAGTGACTCAAGCACCTTTCGTCCAAAACCGATCTCGGCGTTCATCATATCCTTTTCAACCGTAATTACCGAGAATCCGTGTTTTCCCGCGATTCCGGTGACAACGTGGTCGGGGTCAAGACCCGCCGCCTGAGAAACGATCATTGTTCCGCGGTCCTCGGGGCGATTGGTGTTTTTGATGTTTATCGGAATTCCTGCCACGCGGACGGGGAAGATTGCGTCCTCGTGCAAAACGGTTGCGCCCATATAGGACAGCTCTCGGAGCTCGCGGTATGTGATCGTGTCAATGACTTTGGGGTTTTTAACTATTCTGGGGTCGGCCATCATAAAGCCCGATACGTCGGTCCAGTTTTCATATAGGTCTGCCTCTGCTGCGCGGGCAACGATGGATCCTGTAATATCGGAACCGCCGCGCGAAAACGTTACAACGGTACCGTTGGCGCTGGAGCCGTAAAATCCCGGGATAACGGCATATTGGTGGCTTTTAAGCTCAAGCGAGAGAACGTCGTTTGTCTTTTCCTCGTCAAGCGTACCGTTATCTCTGAAATATATAACGTTTTCCGCGTCAATAAAATCAAAGCCTAAATATTTTGCCAGAATGATACCGTTGAGGTATTCGCCGCGGCTGGCTGCGAAATCGCGGCCCGAGCTATGCAAGATCGCGTTTTTGATGTATTCAAATTCGCCCGAAAGGTCCAGGGAAAGACCGAGATCCTCAATTATAGAATTATATCTTGCCTTTATTCTGTTATAGTAAGCATCTATTTCCTCAAGTGAGGCGCGGGAGCGCACCAGCTCGTAAAAAGCTATAGAGCATATCCGTTACCTTATCGTCATCGGCAAATCTTTTGCCGGGGGCGGAGGGAATAACGTAGCGGCGGTCCTTATCTGCCTTGACAATGGCCGCGACCTGTTTGAAATGCTCCGCGTCCGCTAAGGAAGATCCGCCAAATTTAACGACCTTAAGACTCATATTTTATCCTTTCTTCAAGGCGCAAGCACCTCGACATGTCAAAAAACAACAATATATACCTATTATATGAAAAACTCGCCCGCTTGTCAAGGGTCAATGTGAATAAAAGGGCGCGGCACGGGCAAAAAGGAATTGACGACGTGCAAAGCGGGATGGCGTTGCGGCAAACGAAAAAGCGCTTGACGGAAGAGGGTATTTGTGATAGAATGAATTAAACGATAAAAGCGGAGGGCACAATGGAAAAGTATCTGTATTCGGCTGAAATATATCTTCCTGCGCGCGGCAAGACTGACCCTAAAAAGTGGGCCTGTGTTGCTTGTGACCAATACACCAGCGAGCGCGACTATTGGAATGAGCTATACAACTATGTAAGCGATGCGCCCTCAACGCTTCACCTTATGCTTCCCGAGGCTTTTTTGGATAAAACCGATGAGCTTGTGCCAAGGATAAACGGCTGCATGCAAGAATACCTTGATAGAGGTATAGTCGTGCCCGTTGGCGACACGATGATATATCTTGAAAGAGAGCAGTCGGATGGACGTACACGCCGCGGAATAGTGGGAGCTATCGACCTTGAGCAATACGACTTTCACAAGGGAGCCACAACACCGATAAGAGCAACGGAGGGAACCGTGCTTGACCGCATCCCGCCAAGAGTGCGCATAAGAAGAGATGCGCCCGTTGAGCTGCCCCATATAATGATACTTATAGACGATCCCGACGGTACGGTTATAGAGCCGATAGCAAAAAAGGCGGAGAGCTACAAGGAGGCGTACGACCTCGAGCTTATGGGCGGCGGCGGACGAGCCAAGGGATACTTTATCGGCAATGGGGACATAAACGGCATAAACGAGGCACTTGCCGAGCTTGCAACGCGCGAGGAGATGAAGAAAAAATACGGCGTTGAAACAGAGCCTTTGCTTTTCGCGATAGGTGACGGAAATCACTCGCTTGCAACGGCGAAAACGCTGTATGAGGAAATAAAAGCGAATATTGGCGAGGATGCGGCAAAAAAACACCCCGCAAGATATGCGCTTTGCGAGATAGTCAATCTGCATGACGAAGCGCTGGAGTTTGAGCCTATATACAGAGTACTGTTCGGGGTTGATGCTAAGCAGTTTGCCCAAGACCTTGAGGCGCACCTCAATAGCCTTTGCGGAGAAGCTGCGCCCCAGAGCTTTGAGCTTGTGTGGAATAACGGAGAAGAACGGCTTTGATGTAAATCGCCTGTGGCACAGCTGCCCGTCGGAACGCTGCAGAGCTTTCTGGATGGATACGTTTGCGAAAAGGGGATAGAGATAGATTACGTCCACGGGCGCGATAGCGTAAGAACGCTTTGCCAAAGTCCCCAAACGGTTGGAATACTGTTTGACGGCATGAGTAAGGATATGCTGTTCAAAACCGTTATTTGTGACGGCGCGTTGCCCCGAAAGACCTTTTCAATGGGACATGCGCAGGATAAGAGATATTATATTGAGTGTAGAAAAATAAAATAAACCAAAAGCTTTGATTGACAATCGCGCGCACGTCTGCTATAATGAAATGTAGACCTTTTTATGGGGCAGACGAGCTATTATTGAAACGGAGATAGATATGTTACTTTATAATTCGGCAACTAGAAAAAGAGAAGAATTTGTGCCTCGCGAGGCGGGAAAGGTCAGCATGTACACCTGCGGACCTACCGTATATCACTATGCGCACATAGGAAATCTGCGCACCTATATTATGGAGGACGTGCTTGAAAAGTATCTGTCGTACTCGGGCTACGATGTAAACCGAGTTATGAACATAACCGACGTAGGACACTTGTCGAGTGACGGTGATACGGGCGAGGACAAGATGCTCAAGGGCGCAAAGAGAGAAAAGAAAACGGTAATGCAGATAGCGCAGTATTACACAGACGCCTTTTTTGCGGATTGCGCCAAGCTTAATATAAAAACGCCCAAAACGGTACAGCCCGCAACGGGATGCATTGCAGAGTTTATCGCGCTTGTGCAGGGTCTTCTTGACAAGGGCTTTGCATATGAGGCGGGCGGCAACGTATATTTTGACACCTCAAAGCTTGAGGAATATTACGTTTTCCACGACTTTACCGAGGACGACCTTGAGGTCGGCGTGCGCGAGGGTGTTGAGGGCGACGATAACAAGAAGAACAAGGCGGATTTTGTGCTTTGGTTTACCAAGTCCAAGTTTGACGACCAGGAGCTCAAGTGGGAATCGCCCTGGGGCATCGGCTACCCCGGCTGGCACATCGAGTGCTCGGGAATAAGCATGAAATATCTTGGCGAATATCTTGATATCCATTGCGGCGGAATTGATAATCAGTTCCCCCACCACACAAACGAGATAGCTCAGTCCGAGGCGTTTCTCGGCCACAAGTGGTGCAATTATTGGTTCCACGTATATCATCTTAACACCAACAGCGGAAAAATGTCCAAGTCCAGCGGAGAGTTTTTGACCGTGTCGCTGCTCGAAAGCAAGGGATATAACCCCTTGGCATACAGATTTTTCTGCTTGCAGTCGCATTATCGCAAGTCGCTCGTGTTCTCGTATGAGAATCTTGACAACGCCGTAACGTCCTATAACAAGCTTGTGGCGCGCATAGCTCAGCTTGATGAAAAGGACGGAGATGTCGATGCGGCGGCGTTCGCGGAGGGCAAGAAAAAATTTACCGATGCGCTGGATAACGACCTCAACACCGCGCTCGCGGTAACCGCGCTTTATGACGTTCTCAAGCTCAGAACAAACGGCGCTACAAAGCTTGCGCTTATCGCTGATTTCGACCGCGTTATGTCGGTTGGTCTTGTTGAAGCGGCGGCAAAGGTGAGAGCAGAAAAGGCGGCAGAGCAGCAAAAAGCGGCGCAAGTCCCCGAATACGATATGAGCGATCCGCTTGTAGTGGAAGTGCTTGACCTTATCGAGAAGAGAAAGCAGGCAAAAAAGGAAAAGAACTTTGCCGAGGCGGATCGCATCCGCCAGTATCTTGCAGACAAGGGCGTTACGCTGATTGACGACCGCACGGGAACGACCTTCAAAATAGGCTAACGGATTGGGCTTTGTGATGTCAAAAATAAAGGAATTTATAAATAAGCATCGCGAGATAGTTATGTATCTTGTGTTTGGCGTGTTAACAACGCTTGTCGGCTGGGCGGTGTATTTCGCCGTGCTTTGGGCGTGGAAGGGAATATTTTCGTTGCCTGTGGACGACACCTCAAGCTCGCTCTATATCGCAGGATATACCGTGGCACAGGTGGTTCAGTGGGTGGCGGCGGTGCTGTTTGCGTTTTTCACCAACAGAAAATGGGTGTTTACCGATGCCGATAAGAGCGTTTCGGCGGTGATCCAGCTTGTGAAATTCTCGGGCGGTCGCGTTGTGACCTTCTTTATCGACTATCTTGTAACCTTGTTTGCGGCAATGGGCTCGGCGGCGCTTTTGCCCGCGCTAACGAGAGTGGAGCTTTTAGGAAAAGAATGGAACCTGTGCGAGATAGGCGCCAAGGTGTTGGCGGCGGTTATCGTTATCGTTTGCAATTACGTGTTCAGCAAGCTGTTCGTTTTTAAGCGAAAAAAGCAATAATATCTATAAAGTTGTCAAGCCTTGATACAAAAGGCTTGGCAACTCTTTTTTTGACCAAAAAGGAGAGGAATTCTCGTCCAAAAGCCTTGACAAAGAGTATAAAATATATTAAAATAAATATATATGCCTATATTTTAAGGTAATGATAAAAGTGTAGGGAAAAGATTATGCTTAGAAGTATGACAGCTTTCGGCAGAGAGCGCCGGACGGTGGGCACAAAGGATATAACGGTTGAGATAAAGTCCGTTAATAACCGCTATTTTGACTGTCAGGTCAGAATGCCCCACCTTTATGCTCCTCTTGAGCAGAGGATAAAGCAGAGATTGCAGAGTGCGGGAATATCGCGCGGCAAGGTGGACGTTGGCATCTTTGTTGAGTTTGAGGATGACGGCGGCGAGATAACGGTAAACGAGGCCTATGCCGAAAAATATATAGCGGCGCTCAGAGAGCTCAAGCATCGCTTTGCGCTTGAGGGCGAGATAACCGTTATGCAGGTGGCACACGACAAGGAAGTTTTCGTCACCAAAAAGGCAGAGGCGGATATAGAAGCCGAGTGGGCAGACCTCTGCGTCGTTCTTGATGCGGCGGCACAAAAGTTTATAGAGGCGAGATGCCAGGAGGGCGAGCGCATACAAAACGACCTCTGTGCCAAGATCGAGCACATAAGAGAGGTCGTTGAGGACATAGAGCGCCGCTCCGGTGACGATATCGGAGGATATAAAAAGCGCCTTGAAGAAAAGCTGCGCGCAGCTCTTGCCGACAACAACATTACCGTTGACGAAAATCGCATTCTTACGGAATGCGCAATATATGCGGACCGCGCGGCAATAGACGAGGAGATAGTAAGGCTCAAGTCGCATTTCGTTGCATTTTATAACTACACAAAGGCAAACGAGCCCGTGGGCAGAAGCCTTGATTTTCTCATTCAGGAAATGAACCGAGAAATAAACACGATAGGGTCAAAGTGCCAGAATTCCGGCATCGCGCATCTTGTCGTCGAGTGCAAGACCGAGATGGAAAAAATACGCGAGCAGATACAAAATATCGAGTAAGGAGATGCCGAGATGAGATTTATCAACGTAGGTTACGGAAATTTGATAGCCGCCGACAGAATAATCACGCTTACGAGTCCCGATTCCGCTCCTATCAAGAGAATGATACAGGATGCAAAGGACGCGGGTCGCGTTATAGACGTCAGCTGCGGCAGAAAGACCAGAGCCGTTATCATTACCGACTCGGATCACATAATACTCTCCGCATTGCAGGCAGAAACCATAGCAAACAGACTCGTTGAAGGCGGAGCCGACGACGCAGAAGAAGAATAAAACCAAATTAGAACAATAACGCACAAGGCGTAGGAGGAAAATATGCTTTATCCAACAATAGGAGAACTTACCAAGGGCGATTTTAACAGATACGAGCTTTCGCTTGCAACCGCAAGATGCGCGCGCATCGTCACCGACGAGTACGTAAAGCAGCGCGAGGAAGCCGAGAAAGCACAGACGGGCAACAAGGAAACCGATAAGCCCATCAACACCCTGATAAGCAAGGAGCTTCGCGATGAAAAGGCTGTCAAGACAGCGATAAGACGCATTCACACGGGCGAGTATGAGATAGTAAGACGTCCCGAGGGATACGTTCGCAAGAGCGAGATAGAGGAAGAAAAGGCAGAAGAGCCTATCGACTTCAAGAAAATGTTCGCCGAGGAAGACGGGGACGAAGAAAACTGATAAATAATATTACTGCGGCGCGGTCCATTGAGTTGGGCGGCGCCTATGCGGTTTTATAGCAAGGAAAATTTTGATATAATGCTTTCACAAAGGGGGGTGCGGCAGATGAGCGCAAGCGCAAACGATAATTTTGAATATGCAGCGGTCTATCTGCTTGATAACCCGTATTGCATTGACGGAGAATACGACTATTTTATTCCGCTAACGCTTCGGGGTGAAGTGTGCGCAGGCAGCTTCGTAACCGTACCGTTTGGCAGAGGAAACCGCAAGCAGATAGCCGTGGTATCAAGACTGCATCATTGCCCCGATTATTCCGACGTAAAGCCCATTGAAAGCGTCCTTTCGGACAGAGCGCCGCTTGATTCGGAAATATTGGAGCTTTGCCTTTTTATGAAAGAGCAATACCTTTGCACGATGGGAGAGGCGGTCAGGTGCGCCGTTCCTGCGGCTGTGTTGGGCAAGCTTTCCGAGTTCTATACCGTAACGGACAAGGCAGTGCCGACAAACGTCTCGGGCTTAAGCTCTGCGGACCTTTTCGTATATGGCTTTATAGCAGAATCAAAGCGCACGCCCGGCGCGGTAAAGGCCAACTTCGGAGAGGGCGCGGAAACATCGCTTAAAAAGCTTTGCGATAAAGGATATATCAAAAAAGACGTTGTCGTGGGAGCAACTGCGCAGGCCTCGGTGCAAAAATATTATTCGCTGGCCGTATCGCGCGAGGAGTGTAGGGACATTCTTGAAGCAAGGCATAGCGTAAAGCTGCGCTCTCAAAAGCACAAGGCGATACTTGGCGTTTTGCTGGAAAGCGAGGGCCCTGTTTTTTCGGATGATCTTTGCCGCGCGGCAGAGGCAACGGGGACACAAATAAAGGCGCTTTTGGAAAAGGGACTTTTGTGCGAGGATATCCGCCGAGTCTGGCGAGATCCTTATAAGCTGGAAGAAGAGCATCTTGAGGTTCCCAAATACAAGCTGAACGCTGAGCAGCAAAGCGCAGCGGACAGCATAAAAGATATGATCTGCGCCGGCAAGCCGGCGGCCGCTTTGCTCTTTGGAGTAACCGGAAGCGGAAAAACGGGCGTAATAATAAGTGCTATTGACGAGGCGCTGGCACAGGGCCGCGGTGTTATAATGCTGCTCCCCGAGATAGCGCTGACACCGAGAACAATACAGATATTTGCGGCGCTTTATGGCGATACTATAGCCGTTGTCCATTCGGGGCTTTCGGCGGGAGAACGCGCAGATTCTTATGCAAGGATCAAATCGGGAGAGGCGAGAGTGGTTATTGGAACGCGCTCTGCGGTGTTTTCTCCAGTTTGGGACCTGGGGCTTATCGTTATAGACGAGGAGCACGAGGCCACCTACAAATCGGATACGTCACCGAAATATCATGCCAGAGATATAGCGCGCTTCAGGTGCGCAAAGAATAATGCCACAATGCTGCTTTCTTCGGCAACGCCGTCACTTGAAAGCTACACAAAGGCAAAAGAGGGCAAGTATAAGCTGTTAAAGCTTACGGAGCGCTTTGGCGCGGCAACCTTGCCCGAGGTAAAAATATACGATATGCGCAGAGAGGCCGCAAGCTTTGGAAATCTTTCGCCGCTTGGCACTATGCTCAAGGCGGAGCTGCGCGAGGTAATGGACAGAGGCGAGCAAGCGGTGCTGTTTTTGAACCGACGCGGATATAACACCAGCATCAGCTGCAAGAGCTGCGGCGAGGTGATAACCTGTCCAAACTGCTCCATATCGCTCAATTATCACACGCGCCGAGGATCGTTTGATCAGGGATTCTTGTTCTGTCACCAATGCGGCCACAAGCGCGCGGTTCCTCGTTTGTGCGAGTCGTGCGGTTCGGAGCACCTTGTGAAAACGGGATTTGGAACGCAGAGAATAGAGCAGGAGCTGTGCGAGCTTTTGCCCGACAAAAGAATTTTGAGAATGGATGCTGACAGCACGTCAGAAAAGAATTCCACCTGCGAGATACTTGACAAGTTCAGGCGCGGAGAGGGCGACGTGCTTTTGGGAACGCAGATGGTGACTAAAGGACATGATTTTCCGCGCGTCACTCTGGTTGGCGTTCTGCTTGCGGATATGTCTATATATATGGACGACTATCATGCAAACGAGCGAACCTTTTCAATGCTGACACAGGTGATAGGCAGAGCGGGACGCGCCGACAAGAAGGGTGTTGCCGTTATTCAGACGGCCAACCCCGACAATGATACGATAAAGCTGGCTTGTGATCAGAATTACGAGGCGTTTTATGAATCCGAGATAAAATTGCGCCGCCTGCTTGTCTTTCCGCCCTATTGCGACATCGCGTTAATAAACGTGACGTGTGCCGAAGAAAATGAGGCTTTAATGGGCGCCGCTTCGGTGCGCGAGGGACTTAATAAACTACTTGGAACTGAGTTCAGAGATACTCCCATGGTGGTATTTGGCCCCTTTGAGGCTCCCGTTTACAAGGTGGAGGGCAAGTACCGAATGAGAATAGTGGTAAAATGCAAGCTCAATAAGAGGAGCAGAGAGCTGTTTTCAAGGCTGCTTGTCGATTTTGGCAGAAACAATAGAAGCAGAAGCGCTATGTCAATAAATTTCAATCCTACGGGACTTTGACGGCGCACAAAATGAAAGGAATAAATAATGGCAAAGCTTAACATAGTAAAGATAGGTGACGACACTCTGCGCAAGGTGTGCCGTCCCGTTGACAAAATAACTCCCAGAACACATCAGCTGCTGGACGATATGATACAGACTATGAGAGAGGCAAACGGCGTTGGCCTTGCCGCGCCTCAGGTCGGTGTTTTGCGCAGGATAGTTGTAATAGAGGTTGAGGAGGGCGAAGTTCTTGAGCTTATCAACCCCGAAATAATTGCCCGCTCGGGTAAGAACGAGGGGCTTGAGGGATGCCATTCGCTCCCCGGACAGTGGGGAATAGTGACAAGGCCTATGAAGGTAAGGGTTCGTGCGCTCAACCGTCACGGAGAAGTGGTGGAGTACGAGGGCGAGGACCTTCTGGCGCGCTGCTTCTGCCACGAGCTTGACCACCTTGACGGAAAGCTTTACTCGGACGTTGCGGATAGAATGCTTACAAAAGACGAGATAGAGGAGCTCATGGAGTAATATGAGGGTTTTATTTATGGGAACGCCCGACTTTGCCGTGCCCACTCTTGCGGCATTGGTAAATGCGGGATACGAAATGGTTGGCGTTGTATCGCAGCCCGATAAGCCGCGCGGCAGAGGACATCATTTGATGCCCACGCCGGTAAAAGCTTACGCGGAGAGCCGAGGAATTGCGGTCTATCAGCCCGCAACACTTAAGGATGAGGCTTTTGCGAGCCTTTTGTCCCATCTTGCCCCCGAGGTCATAGTTGTCGTGGCTTACGGTAAGATACTACCGCTGTCGGTAATCGAATATCCCACATACGGATGTGTAAATGTTCACGGCTCGCTTTTGCCCGAGTATAGAGGGGCGGCGCCTATGCAGAGGGCCATAATTGATGGAAAGACCAAAACGGGTATTACAACAATGCTAATGGCGGCAGGACTTGATACAGGCGATATGCTGCTCAAGGCAGAGGTGGAGATAGGCGAGGACGATAATTTTGAGGATATACACGATAGACTTGCATCGGTTGGCGCGGAGCTTCTTGTAAAGACGCTTGGCGGTCTTGCGCGAAGAGAGATAACGCCAAAGGTTCAGGACGATAGCCTCGCAACCTATGCGGCGAAGATAGAAAAAAACGATTGCGAGCTTGATTTTTCTCGCTCGGCAAAGGAGCTGCATGACCTTATAAGAGGCTTGTCACCAATTCCGCTCTGCTTTACCCACACACCTGACGGAAAACTGCTCAAGGTGGTCAAGAGTCGCGTTTTTGATGCGGACAGAGTACATGAGGAGCAGGCAGGCACAGTAATATCGGTTGGCGAGGACATCAAGGTTGCTTGCGGAAAAGGAACGCTTTCGCTGCTGACGGTAGTGCCCGAGGGAAAGGGAAAAATGAGCGCCGCAGACTTCGTGCGCGGAAGAAAGATCGCCTGCGGCGATCTTTTGAAATAAAAATCGTTTTTTAAGAGAAAATAATAGGAGAGGACAGCTTTATGAGCAACGGAGCGCGTGAATTGGCGTACAAAATATTGAAAAGCGCCAAGAGCGATGAAACTTATTCAAACATTGCAATAGATAATGCGCTCAGGCGTTGTGAGCTGTCCGAGGCGGATCGCGGGCTGTTGACCGTTATCGTAATGGGCGTTACCGAGAGAAGAATAACGCTTGATTACCTTATTGACCGTCTTGCCGCCGCTCCCGAAAAAATAGACTCCGAAACGCGAACGCTTTTGCGCATGGGCGTATATCAGATGCTGTTTTTGGACAAGGTGCCCGATTTTGCCGCCATAAACGAAACGGTGGAGCTTGCGCCAAGGCGCGGCCGCGGTTTTGTAAACGCGATATTACGCTCGCTGCAGAGGTCGCGAAGGGCAGATGGCATAGAGGCACTTTTGCCCCAAAGAGAGAATGATGAAACGGAGTATTTGTCCGTAAAATATTCAATGCCGCAGGCGTTGTGTAAAAGATTCACCGAAATATACGGAGTGGAGCGCACAGAGCGCATTTTTGAGATATTCAACAAGGCTCCAATGCTCACCTTGCGCATAAATACGCTCAAGATAAGCAGAGAACGATATACTCGGTTGCTGGATGAGCGAGGAATAGAATATAAGATTTCCGAGAATTTGAAAAATGCAATTTTACTCCCGCCCGTAAGCTTTTCAGTGTTGCCCGGATTTGAAGAAGGATACTTCTTTATTCAGGACGAGGCATCGCAGACCTGCGTTGAGGCACTTGGTGCCGCCGCGGGAGAGCGCATAATCGATTGTTGCTCTTGCCCGGGATCAAAGTCTTTTGGCGCGGCGATAAATATGAAGAATGAGGGCGAGGTATACAGCTTTGATCTTCACAAGAGCAAGCTGTCACTTATAGAAAAGAGCGCCGACAGACTTGGAATTGACATTATAAAAATTGCCGAGCGCGACGGGCGAAATCCGGACGAAAGCCTGCTTGGCAGCGCGGATCGCGTGCTTTGTGACGTGCCTTGCTCGGGACTTGGCGTAATGGCAAAAAAGCCGGAGATAAGATACAAGGATATGGCGGACTTTGCTCGCCTTCCCGAGATACAGTATGCAATACTTGAGGGCGGCGCAAAATACGTCAAAGAAGGCGGCGTTCTCGTATATTCTACATGCACGGTATTACCCGAGGAAAATGAGCAGAACGTCCAAAGATTCCTTTGTGATCATCGCGAGTTTTATCCCGAGGACTTTTCGGTTGGCACAAGACGTAGCCGGGGCGGACTGATGTCGCTCTCGCCTGACAAGGATGGCACGGACGGGTTCTTTATAGCAAAACTAAGGCGCTTGGCGTCAAAATAAAGAAAGAAAATTTATGGAAAACATTTTATCATATAGCCCCGAGGAGTTAAAGGTTTTGATGACGGAGCTTGGTGAGCCGAGTTATCGCGCACAGCAGATATTCACGCAGCTCCACAAGGGAATAATGCTTTGCGAAATGACAAACGTTGGCAAAGTGACAAAGCAAAAGCTCAAAGAAAGGCTTGATTGCTCTCTGCCGCACGTCAAGCGCAAGCTTACGTCAAAAATTGACGGCACAGTTAAATATTTATTTGAGCTTTATGACGGCAACTGCATAGAGTCGGTTGTAATGGAGTATAAGCACGGGCATACTATATGTGTGTCATCGCAGGTCGGCTGCAGAATGGGATGTAAATTCTGCGCGTCAACGCTTGCAGGTAGAGTTCGCGATCTTTGTGCGGGCGAAATACTGGGGCAGGTCATAGCGGCACAGAGAGATCTGGGCGTCAGGATATCTAATATAGTTATGATGGGAATCGGCGAGCCGCTTGACAACTATGATAACACCGTTAAATTCTTGCACCTTGTTAACCGCGAGGACGGGATCAATATAGGATATAGGCATATATCGGTGTCCACCTGCGGCATCGTGCCCAGGATATACGATCTTGCCGAGCTTGATATGCCTATTACTTTGTCTATCTCTTTGCACTCCTCGCGTGACGAGGACAGAAGCGAGATAATGCCTGTTAATCGCCGATGGGGCGTTTCGGAGCTGTTGGCGGCATGCAGGAGCTATTATGCGCGTACGGGCAGAAGAATATCCTTTGAATACACGCTCATTTCGGGCAAAAACGATTCGGCAAGCATTGCGGAGCATCTTGCAACAACGCTCAACAGAGCACTTCGCTCGGAAAAGGACACAATGCCGATACATGTCAACCTCATTCCCGTAAATGAGGTTGAGGAAAGCGGATTTAAGCCAACCGATATGTCGGCGGTAAGAAACTTTGCGGCAACGCTTGAAAAACGAGGAATAAGAGCCACCGTGCGCCGCACTCTCGGCTCGGACATAAATGCGTCCTGCGGTCAGTTGAGGCGCGAGGATAGCAAGGCAGAGTCCGCCGAGTAATGAGCATTGTGCAAGCACTACATAAACTGATAGAGGTGCTTGCGTTGAAAAAACATGAAAAACAACAAAAAAACAATATAAAAAAGCTTGCAATAGCGGCAATATCGTGTGTAATTCTTACGGTCGCTCTTGGATTTGGTGTTCTTGTGTATTATTTCGCACCGCGAAAAACGGATACCCGATCAATTGCCGTGCCCGTGCTTGAGGGTATGCGGTGGAAGGATATAGACATGGCGCAAAGCTTTTCCATCACCCCCGAATACGAATATTCGGATAAGGTTGAAGAGGGCAAAATAATGTCGCAGTCACCCGCGGCACAAAGCGTGCGAAAGGTTGCGGAGGGCGAAAAGCTTGAAATTGTAGTAAAAGTCAGTCTTGGAAAAAAGACCGACAAGCTACCGCACACGGTGGGAATGCCGTACGTTGCCGCGGCGATAAAGCTGCGCGAAATAGGCGCTGACGTAATCGTGATTCCCGTTTTTGACAGCAAGGAAAATGCCGGAACGGTAATATCGACCGATCCGCCAGAGGATGCAGAGATACAAAATGGTGACCGCGTGATAATGTACGTTGCAAGGAACAGGGCAAAGGCAACGGTTCGGGTTCCTAATCTCGTCGGAACAGACGTTGAGGCCGCTTGCGTTGAAATATTAAAGCTCGGACTCAAACTTGGGAAAATAACGGACGAGGGCGGCAACGATGCACATAGTGGAACTGTGACGGCGCAGAGCTTGACGGAGGGCATGTACGTAAAGAACGGCACGTATATAGACCTTGTGGTCGTTAAAACGCAGGAAGAACAAATTGAGAATAACGGTGACACGGGGCAAAAGGCTCCCTGGTGGCACTTTGGACTTTGGTAAACGGAGAGAAATGAATTTGAAGATCAAGGGAAGGATAATGCAGAGCGTTGGCGGACTTTACACCGTGCGCATCTACGAGAGCGGCGAAGTAAAGGACGTTTATTGTCGCGCGCGCGGCGCGTTCAGACATCAGAACATGCAGCCGCTCGTTGGCGATTATGTCACGGTGGACCTGTCCTCTGGTGAGGGCAACGCCGTAATTGAGTCGATAGAGTCTAGAAAGAACTGGCTCATAAGGCCGCCCGTTGCAAATATAGATTGCATTTTTGTCGCCATGGCGTCGGCACACCCTGCGCCCATGCCCGATATGACGGACAAGCTTACTGCGATTCTTGAGCACAACGACATAGAACCGATAATCGTTATCGAAAAATGCGAGCTCGATCGCGAATGCGCCGAAACGTTACGCGAAACTTATGAAAAGGTAGGATACAAGGTGTTTGTGCTTTCCTGTGTTACGGGCGAAGGAATAGATGAGATAAGAACCTTTGTAAATGAATATCTTATTGGGAAAACTGCCGCAATGGCAGGAGCCTCGGGCGTTGGAAAATCAACGCTTATGAACGCCTTGTTCCCATCGCTCAAGCTGGATATGGGCGAGGTCAGCCGCAAGACTGAGCGCGGCAGACATACCACTAGGGCTGTAACACTTTACAGTCTTGACGGCGGAGTGACGTTTGCCGACACCCCCGGTTTTTCAATGTTGGACTTTGAGCGCTTTGACTTTTTCTCGCTTGATGAGTTGCCTATGGCTTTCCCCGAGGTAAACAAGCGCATAGGACAATGCAGATATACAAAATGCACACATACTAAGGAGCAGGGCTGCGCTGTGATCGATGCAGTGCAGAGCGGAGAAATACCAAAGAGCCGACACCAGAGCTATGTATCGCTCTACGATATACTTAGGACCAAGCATAAATGGGATAAATGACCACAGGAGAGAGAATATGAGAGCATTCGTGTTTTGCGGCGGCGAGATATATGCCGAAAGAATGTCCGAGCGCCCCGAGGCGCAGGATCTGGTCGTTTGCGCGGACGGAGGCTATGAAAACGCAAAAAAGATGGGAGCGCACGTAAACGTGCTGGTAGGCGACTTTGATTCCATTGCCGCTATTCCGCAGGACGTGGACGAGATAGTCCGCGTGCCCGCGAAAAAGGACGAAACGGATGCTCAGCTGGCGGTAAGATGCGCCATAGAGCGCGGTGCGGACGATATCGTTATCGTTGCAAGCACAAACGGCAGATTTGACCATACGCTGTCGCTTATTTGCATACTTGAAGACCTCTGGGACAAAAAAATACCCGCACATATAGTAAACGGGCAAAATCGCGTGCGCTTTTTGCGTGACAGCGGCGTTATACTAGTGCGCGAGGTATATAAATATTTTTCTGTGATAGCACTTGACAAAAAAGTAAAAAAGGTAACAATACAGGGCGGGGAATATCCTCTTATCAAAAAGGACATTTGTCGAGGCTTTCAGTATGCCGTTTCAAACGAGATACAAAAGAATTGCGCACTTATCGAGGTAGGCAGAGGCTCGGTGCTGGTCATCGAATCGCGAGATAACTGACATAGCGATAAGATGAGGCATATAATAAAAGTGAAATCTTATTTAGGAGGTCGCTTTTATGAAGATAGTAGTTGTGCGCTCGCCTTCCATTCTGTCGCCTATACTTCGCCGCATATTCGGCATAAAAAAGACGAGAAAAAAGAGAAACTGATAATACAGACAAGGGATACATAAATGAAAGAAACAGGCAAATTCTTCCCAACCACGAAAGCAGAGATGACCGAGCGCGGCTGGAGTGAAGCGGATTTTGTATACGTATCGGGTGACGCCTATGTGGACCATCCGTCCTTTGGTGCGGCGATAATCTGTCGCGTACTTGAGGATATGGGTTTTAAGATTGCGTTCTTATCCCAACCGGATTACAAGTCGTGCGAGGACTTCAAGAGGTTTGGCAGACCCAGATTGGCGTTTCTTGTAAGCGCGGGAAACATAGATTCCATGGTGGCGCACTACACCGCTGCCAAGAAGCGCCGCACTTACGACTATTACTCCGCGGGCGGTAAGATGGGTAAGCGCCCTGACCGCGCTTGCATCGTGTATTCAAACCGCATTCGTGAGGCTTACGGTGACGTACCGATAATTTTAGGCGGACTTGAGGCGTCCTTGCGCCGCTTTGCCCACTACGACTATTGGGATAACAAGGTGCGCCGCTCAATACTCGTGGATAGTCGCGCCGACATTCTGACTTATGGAATGGGAGAAAAGATACTTGCGCGCATAGCCGAGCTTTTGGACCGCGGCATACCCGTAAAAAAGATACGCGACGTGCGCGGAACGGTATATCTTTGCGCCGAGGGGGATAAGGTGAATTATCCCATAGCGGCAACTTTTGATTACAACGAGCTAAAAACAGATAAGAGAAAATATGCCGAGGCATTCGGCGTGCAGTATAAAAACCAGGACGCCATAAACGGACGCGCGATATGCGAGCTGTATGACGGCAAGATGCTGGTTCAGAATCCGCCCATGCCACCGCTCGAGCGCGAGGAGCTTGACCGGGTCTATGCTTTGCCCTATGCGAGAGCATATCACCCAAGCTATGAGGCAGAGGGCGGCGTTCCCGCAATTGAGGAGGTCAAATTCTCGGTAACGCACAACAGGGGCTGCTTTGGCGCCTGTAACTTCTGTGCTTTGGCGTTCCACCAGGGGCGTACCGTGCGCTCAAGAAGCGAAAAGAGTGTTATTGATGAGGCAAAGCTCATAACCGAGATGCCCGACTTCAAGGGATACATACACGACGTTGGCGGACCAACAGCCAACTTCCGCTATCCGTCCTGCAAAAAGCAGCTGCGCGACGGAGTTTGCCCCACGCGCAAGTGCCTGGCGCCAACGCCTTGTAAAAATCTCGAGGTTGACCACACCGAATATATGCATCTTATAGGCGAGATAGAAAAGCTTCCTCGCGTCAAAAAGGTGTTTATACGTTCGGGCATAAGATTTGACTATCTTATGCTTGATAAAAACGATGCCTTTTTCAGAAAGCTTGTTGCCGACAACGTTTCGGGACAGCTTAAGGTCGCGCCCGAGCATTGCTCATCGCCCGTGCTTCGCTGTATGGGCAAGCCCGATTTTTCCGTGTATCAGGGTTTCCGCAAAAAGTTCTTTGATATAACAAAGAGCATTGGTAAAGAGCAGTATCTTGTGCCTTATCTTATGTCCAGCCACCCGGGTTCAACGCTTGAGGACGCCATTGAGCTTGCTTTGTGCTTGAAACGCGACAAATACGCTCCCGAGCAGGTGCAGGACTATTATCCAACACCCGGAACGGCATCAACCGTTATGTATTACACGGGAATAAATCCGCTTGATATG
>JAFQLG010000007.1 GCA_017414605.1 Clostridia bacterium | reverse complement strand
GCATCAGAGGGTAACGGCGCTCGCGGCAAAGAAAAAAAGGCAGATGGCGGCAAAAATTATAAATATCTTACTACCTACTGTAAAAACCTTACCGAAAGCGCGCGCCGCGGAAAGCTGGACCGCATAGTTGGCAGAGAAAAGGAGATGGAGAGGGTAATACAGACCCTTTGCCGCCGCCAAAAGAACAATCCCTGCCTTATAGGTGAGCCCGGCGTTGGTAAAACGGCTATCGCGGAGGGCCTCGCCATAAGAATCGCGGATGGAAACGTGCCCTACAAGCTGCGCGACAGAGAGCTTTTCTTGGTAGACCTCACCGCGCTTGTCGCAGGAACGCAGTTCCGCGGACAGTTTGAATCCCGAATTCTCGGTCTTTTAGCTGAGGTCAAGGAGCATGGACGAGCTATCCTTGTTATAGACGAGGTGCACAATATCGTTGGAACGGGGGACGCGGAGGGAAGCGTTAACGCCGCCAATATACTGAAGCCCGCGTTGTCAAGAGGAGAGATCCGCATCATCGGTGCTACAACGCTTACGGAGTATAGAAAGTATATTGAAAAAGACTCGGCTCTGGAGCGCAGATTCCAGCCCGTAACGGTAAACGAGCCCTCAATAAGCGAGGCGGTTGAGATGCTGCGCGGCATCAGCCATTATTACGAGGAATTTCATAACATCACCATTCCCGATAGGATCCTTAACCGCGCAGTTGTGCTGTCGGAAAGATATATAACTGACAGATACCTTCCCGATAAGGCGATCGACCTTTTGGACGAGGCGGCTTCCAAGCTTTCCTTGTCCTCAAGCGAGCTTAACGAGTCGCTCGAGATACGCGATAAGCTGTTAAAGCTCAAAGCCGAGCGCGAGGAGCTGGAGGCAACCATAACCTCGGACTATAAGGAAAGCCAGAAGAAATATGAAAAGATAGCAAGAGTGCAGTCCGAGGAGATGCGCCTTTCGGCTCGCCTTGACGAGATAAGCGGCGAGTGCGAGTCGCTTCAGCTTACCGAGGAGTACGTGGCGGAGGTCATCGAGCTTTGGACGGGCGTCCCCGCAACGTCAATAACCGAAAACGAATACGTAAGAATAGATACTCTTGCCGATAGGATAAAGGAGCGCCTTGTAGGTCAGGATAAGGCGGTTGATGCAGTGTCGCGCGCTATCAAGCGCAACCGCGCAGGCGTTTCGTATAAGAGAAAGCCCGTGTCCTTCATTTTCGCAGGACCCACGGGAGTTGGAAAGACCGAGCTTGTAAAAACGCTTGCGGCAGATCTGTTTGATTCGCCAGAAACGCTTATAAGACTTGATATGTCGGAATTTATGGAAAAGCACTCGGTGTCGAGAATAATCGGCTCGCCTCCCGGATACGTGGGCTATGACGATGCAGGACAGCTTACCGAAAAGATACGCCGCCGCCCCTATTCCGTAGTGCTGTTTGACGAGATAGAAAAGGCGCACCCGGACGTTCTCAATATCCTTTTGCAGATACTTGATGACGGCCGCATCACAGATGCGCACGGAAAGACGGTCAACTTTGAAAATACGGTGATCGTAATGACCACAAACGCGGGCTCGGAGGGAAGATACGGCGTTGTAGGCTTCTCGAGCGACAGCTCGCGCGCAGACGAGGAAAAAACCGAAAAGGCACTTGCAAGCTTTTTGCGCCCCGAGTTCATCAACCGCGTGGACGAGGTGATAACCTTCCGCAGTCTTGACTCTGATGACTTTGCAAAGATAGCAAAGATAATGCTCTCGCAGCTGGGAGAGGCTTTGATTGAAAAGGGAATAACCCTCGTTTATACTGACGAGGCGGCAAGACATATCGCCCGCGAATCCTTCTCGCAGAAATACGGCGCGAGAAATATGCGCAGGTATATACAAAAGCAGATTGAGGACAAGCTTGCAGAGCTTATCATATCGGATTATTTCTTGTCATATACCAAGGCTCTCGTTGAGGTAAAGAACGGCGAGCTTTCAGTAACTTGCCAATAAGATTTATTAAAAGAAAAAAGGAGGTGTAGGTCGTGAAAAACAGCTGGCATACCTATAGTATCGCAGAAATTGAAAAAGAGCTTGAAACCGATGCGGAAAAAGGGCTGTCCATGCGCCGCGCAAGGCAAAGAGCGCTGCCGCATTCAAAGAGAAGATCGCTGTTTTGCGCGCCGTACCCCTCTGTTTTTGAAAGCATATTGGCGGTGCTCGGCGACCCGTGTATGATATTGCTTTTTGCGGTATCTCTCCTGGCGGTGATATTCGGCGGCTCGCTTCAGGGCTTGTTCACCTTGTGCCTTTCGCTAATATGCGCGGCGGTGTTTGTCATAATGGACCGCGCAGCCCGAAAGAGAACTGCGGCGGCAAGTGACTATTCAAGTCCGCTCGTTCGCGTTGTCCGCGGCGGAGATCGGTTCTTTGTGGACGGCAAGAGCTTGGTGGAGGGTGACGTTATCCTGATCGGAGTTGGCGACCTAGTGCCTTGCGATGCGAGAATCGTGGAGAGCCAAAGCCTTGTGGTAAAAGAGCTTATTAGCACACGCAGCGGAGTTAAGAACCGCACGGTTGAAAAATCGGCGGAGGCGGAGCACTGCTCCGATGATGCCGTAAGCGCGCCCGATGCATGCAATATGCTTTATGCTGGCTCTGCGATTTTGTCAGGCAATGCAAAGGCTATCGTTACCAACGTCGGACCGGACGTCTATCTTGCCGAATATCTTGAGGACGGTGAGCTTTCAAGAGCGCAGGGCGAAAGACTTGTGGAGCGAGAGCTTAAGTCTATCGCTCAGAAGATCAGAATAGTTTCTCTTTGCGCCGTTCCCATTTTGCTGCTTATCAGCATTCTTACAATGAGAACAGGGGAGTTTGCCGATAGCTTTATGCTGATGCTGTCCGCAATAGCCTTGATCTCGGCAGAGCTTGTAACGGTTGGCGTGCGTTACGTCAGCTCGGCATACGTGCATAAGCTTTTGCCAAGTCAGAAGCGGGCAAAAAGAGAGGGTGACCTCTCCTGCGCCGTAAAAAGCTACGTTGCGGCGGACAAGCTTTGCGATATAGATTCGCTTGTGATCATCGGCAGAGCGGGAATAACGCAATCAGGCTATAAAATTGCGGGCATCTATACCGCTGACGGCTTAAAGCAAACCTTAAACGCTCAAAACGAGCATCATAACAGACTGCTTACCCTCATTTATACATACGTAAAAACGCTTGAGGCGAACGGCAACGAGCAGGATGCGGTGCTTGGCGAGGTCGGCGAAACGCTCGTTAAATTCGTAACCGACTGCGGCTTTGACAATACCGCGGCAGACATTTATTTGCGCTCGCTTTATTACGTTGATGACGGCAACCGAGGCTACGTATGCGCTGAGGCGATAGAGCGTCAGTTCCGCGTTGCGCTCACCGAGGACGATGAGATCCTTGATTATTGCACCCAAACGAGATTTGAGGGCGAGGCGGAGCAGATAGGCGAGCTTGACGTAGGCTACATAAAGAGCCTGTCCGATAAAACGCGCAAAAAGGGCGGCATGTGTCTGTACGTCGTGTCGGAGGATGCCGGCGTTGGCACGCTGGAGGGCGTTATCGCGCTTGAGCAACCCGTGGCGCAAGGGCTTGAATGGTCGCTGTCCACGTTGGGCTCAATGGGTGTTGAAACGTATATTTTCCTTGAAAATGAGCAGGAGGCAGAGCTGATATCGGATGCCGGACTTGCCGACCTCTATAAAGAAAAGATAGCGTTGGCGGGCGATCAGAGCATTTCTGACGTTGTATCTCAATATAAGGATTTCAGAGCTTTTGCAGGCTTTTCAAGCCAGCAGTACTCCCAGATAATAGATGACCTCAAGCAAGATGGCAAAAGGGTTGCTGCATTCGGAATTGACAACCGAAACAATGACCTGCTATCAAAGGCGGATGTCGTTATCAGCTGCGATGACTTGAAATACGACAGCGCTGACCATAAGGATTCTGCCTATGCAGAAAACCTCAAGAGCGGATGCGAAAGCTCGCCCAGATGCTCCTCGCAGACAAGATTGCTGGCAGGTGTTATAGTAAAGCGCGCGCATTCGGGCGGCGGTGGAATAGCATCCATAATCAAAGCCCTTAAATCTTCAAGAGAGGTCAGCGTTTCGCTTTACGTATCGCTCAAGCTGTTTTGCAATCTTATGAGCCTTGCCTTGCCCTTTGCCGTGATAACGGCTCTGTCGGGCGTTTGGCTCATCAGTCCTTTTCAGATGCTTGCAATAGCCGCCATGGCGGCAACGCTGCCGTTTTTGCTCTATGCGGAGGGTGGTTGTAAAGGGGGAACTGTCAGATCTCCTGCCGAGGTCTTCTCGCGCGGACTTGGCGGCATCGTGGCAAGAGCCGTTGCCTCTGCGATAGTTGCCGTGCTTGCGGCGGTGTTGCATTACGTTGGCGTGCTTGGAGAGGGAATTGGCTTTATGGGCGTTACCTTCGTTTCCATACTGCTTTCGTTGTTCCTTGAAATTGCCTTTATAGAAAAGGACTTTGGCGACAAGGGAGGGGCAGGGCGTAACCGCTGGATGTACGTCATGTTGGCTTATGCCTTTATGCTTTGCCTGATGGGAATATCAACGCAGGATCACTTGCTTGAATCCCTGTATACCGGCGGCGTAAATTTGGTGGAATTTATCGCGCTTCCCGTATATCTTTTGGCATTTGCCGCGGCGATCTTAATATCGAGAGCAAAAGAGAGAAACAAAAAATAACGGCTGGCATATAATTACCCAAAGCAGTTTTGTTTTGGAGGTAATGCTATGCGAAAAATAAAAATGAGCGAGCTTTGCTCGCTTGAGGTCATCAATCTGTGCGGTGGCGAAAGGCTCGGATATCCAACTGATATTGAGATCGACCTTGAGTGTCGGAGCATCGTGTCAATAACCGTCACCGCAGAGAGCGGTCTGTCGCTTTTTGACAAGAAAGAGGATATCATTCTCCCCTGGTGCAAGATAGAATGTATCGGAGAGGATGCCATTCTCGTCAGGGTAGAACGGCAGGAATTACCGTCATTTTGCGCCTGCAGACCGCGGAAAAAGTGGCGGTAAATGTAAATATTTTGTAAACATTGTCGCGCGTTATTGCAATTTATATATAAATATGCTATAATTGCCAATGTTGTGCGATTGCACAAAAAATATCAATACACACACAGTACCACGTCTGCGGTGCCGGTGTTTCCCGGAATGATAAAGAGGAAGGGAGATTGCATCGCCAAAGCTACTGTGGTGGAAAAAACCGAAGGAGGACATAAAAATGTCTGTAATCTCAATCAAGCAGCTTCTCGAAGCTGGCGTCCATTTCGGACATCACACAAGAAGATGGAACCCCAAGATGCAGGAGTACATCTTTACTGAAAGAAACGGCATCTACATCATCGACCTTCAGAAGACCGTTAAGAAGTTTGAAGAGGCTTATATGTTCGTTCGTGAGCTTTCTGCTCAGGGCGGAAACATCCTTTTCGTAGGAACAAAGAAGCAGGCAGCCGACGCTATTAAGGAAGAGGCTCTCCGTTGCG
>JAFQLG010000087.1 GCA_017414605.1 Clostridia bacterium | reverse complement strand
GCGGCGAGCCCGTTCTGCATTTTTGCAAGTTTGCGGGCAATTGCCTGCTTTTCTCATCGGAGATGAGCGCGGATTATGAGGAGGGCTGGTACAGGCACGGGAAGTACCCCTTCGTATTCGACCGCCTCTATCCTGCGGAGGAGGGGCTCTGCGGCTTTGGAATGATCGCCGTCGGCCGCGCGATCCAGAGCTACATCAACCGCCTGGACAAAAACATAATGTCTTATAGCGATTGGGCGTCGCGCGTCAGATTCTGGGCAAAGCGCAGTCTTGGCGTAAACGAAAAGGAGTTTCTGGATCTTGACCGCAGCATCGTTGAGGTCGAGGGCGATATTGACGAGGAAAAGCTGCGCCAGATCGAGATAGGCAAGCTGGATGATACCATAATTGACGTCAAGCGCCTCAAAATAGACGAGCTCAAGGAGATAACGGGCTCGCGTGACGTTTCGCAGGGCGGCATATCGGGAGGCATCACCGCGGCAAGCGCCATAAGCATTTTGAGGGAAACGGGCGCAAAGTTCTCGCGTGACGGCATCGAGGAGTCGCACAGAGCCTACGTTAAGATTATAGCGCTGGTCATTGAGCTGATAAGACAGTTTTATACCACGGCGCGCGTATTTCGCATAACGGGCGAGGACGGGGCGCACAGCTTTGTCAGCTTTTCGGCAAAGGAGCTTGGGTATAGCGAGGGCGCAAGACCTTTCTTTGACATTGAGGTATGCGCGCACAAGAAAACACCAACCGAGGCGCAGAACAAAAACGAGCTGGCAGAGCGCTTGTTCGAGGCAGGCGCATTCAAGGCGGAGAACGCCCGACAAACGCTTATGATGCTGGAGCTTATGGATTTTGACGGCGCAGGCAAGCTGCGCGCGCAGCTGAGAAGCATTTGCGGAGAGGCAATATGATAAGTGCCCGATTTTTTAAGGAAGACGACAGATTGCATCTGTCCATGCGCGGACATGCAGAGCATAATGAAAAAGGAGCAGACGTGGTTTGCGCCGGAGTATCGGCAATAGTGTTTGCGCTTGCGGGCTATCTTGTAAACTTCGCCGATGACGCCGTTATTCACCGCCTGGAATACGGATGCGCGGAGCTTGAATGCGGACTCGATGCGGAGGCTGCCTTAAAGCAGACGCTCATCGGGCTTTTGCAGATAAGCATGGAATATCCCGAATCCGTTTACGTCTTCAACGATATTTGGCATTTCATACCCGTAGGAATAAAATAAAGGGAGATATTTCCCGCGGCCATGGGCCGATTTTGGAGGTTACATTATGACAGAAATGGAAAATGCCGTCGGCACACTCACCGACCAAGGTATAGCCCCGACAGAGCAAGAAACGATGGAGGAGGGCGCCCATAGCGCCGCGGAGGACTGCGAGGGCACGGAGTTCGAGTTCTCGGACGCGGAGCGCCCCCAAAACGACGAAATTGACAGCGAGCGAGCCGAATATGAGCGACTTATAAAGAACAGATTCAAGCGTTTTTACACGGAAGACACTCAAAGGATGATAAACAAACGCTTTAAGCGCTATAAGGCTATGGAGGAGCGCCTTGCCTCGCTGGAGGCGCAGTCCGCCTCGGCTTTAGAGAGAGAACAGGGGCTCATAGCGCAAAGGGAAAGGCTTGCGCAAGACCTTGAAGATGAGAGAGCGCGCATAGAGAGCGAGGTGGAGGCGCGAGTGGTCAGAGAGCTGCTCGCATCAAGGAGCCGCCCCGCAGAAAACGGCTATGCGCAAAGGGTGGGGCACACCAAAAGGGACGTGTCGCGGCTGACCCGAGATGAGCGCGCCGATATAGCAAAGCGAGCGCTTGGAGGCGAAAAAATATCCTTTTGAGTGTAAAGATAAAATCGAAACACAAAAGAAAGGAACAGAAATGAAGATTTTTAACATCAATTTGCAGCTCTTTGGCGCGGGCGAGAAGGTGCTCGGCACAGAGGGCGAGATCAATACAAATAGCGGCGCTACCGCCGCATATGAAGCAGGAGCGGGACTTTCCCCCGAGATGAAGACCTATTATTCCGATTACCTCATCGACAATGCCGAGCCGGCGCTCGTGCATGACCGCTTTGCGCAGAAGCACGCGATCCCCAAGGGTAACGGCAAGTCTATCCAGTTCAGAAAGTACGATCCGCTCCCCAAGATCACAGATCCTATCGCAGAGGGCGTAACGCCCACAGGACAGACTATCAATATGGGAACGGTGAACGCAACCGTTGCGCAGTACGGCGGCTACGTTGAGCTTACCGACCTGCTTTTGATGACGGCGATAGACAACAATCTCTGCATGGCAACCAAGCTGCTCGGCTCGCAGGCGGGCAGAACGCTGGATACCATCTCGCGCGAGGTGCTTGTCGGGGGAACCAACGTGCAGTTTGGCGAGGGCAAGGTAAGCTCGCGCTCGCAGATCGTTGGCGGCGACGAGGACGCATCCAAAAACTGCTACCTCACCGTTGACGCCATTCGCCGCGCGGTCCGTTTCCTCAAGAATCAGAACGCAGAGAAGATAGACGGCGCATACGTTGCCATCATTCACCCCGACTGCGCATACGACCTTATGAGCGACCCCGCCTGGAAATATCCTCATCAGTATTCTGATCCCGCGGCTATTTTTGAGGGCGAGATCGGCAAGATCGAGGGCGTGCGCTTTATCGAAAGCACCGAGGCAAAGGTCTTTCATGCGGAGGATCTCGCGAGCAACGCGAGAACGCTCACCGTTGACAAGGCGATCAGCGATAGCGCAACCGTTACCTTCAAGGCGGATGCCACAGTTTCCGCAGGCGCGCTTGTGGGCAGAGAAGTGCTTATCGGCGGCAAGAAGTATTACGTTTCGGCTAACACCGAGAGCTCTATAACTCTTGCAACCGACTCCACAAAGGCAACCGAGGCAAAGGTAACTTGCTCTGCGGACACCGTTATCTATCCCGGTGAGGCAGGCGCATGCGGCGTTGACGTTTATGCAACGCTGGTGTTCGGCGAGAATGCTTACGGTACCACAAGCCTCCAGGATGGAGGACTTGAGCATATCGTAAAGCAGCTGGGCAGCGCGGGCTCGTCCGACCCGCTCAATCAGCGCGCGACTGTAGGCTGGAAGGCGACCAAGGTCACCGTCCGTCTTGTCGAGGCGTTCATGATAAGGATCGAAACCGCCGCATCCTTGGCGTAAGGTTAGACCTGCGCAGAGTGGAGGGGAAGCGTGTTACTTTTCTTGGGAATGAAAACCGCAAACTCGCACGCGAGGTTTGCCCGAGTTTTCTGCGAAAACGTCTCAACCAAAAGAACTTCCAATATTTTTAGGTTCTAACCGGATTGAGGTGACGTTGAAATTTTGACAGGCAAAATTTCAACCTGCTGAGCCTCCCCGTATTGATAAATTGGCGAACCCGGCCAATAAAGATATTCTTTTTGGGTTTGTCAATTTAGACGGGGAGGCGAGGTGGAAAATTTTGCGGCACGCGCCGCGCAAATATATATAAATGAAAGGAATATACAATGGAAAATTTCAAAGAAACTTTGGCGGCACTCAAAGCCGAATATGAGGCAAGACTCGCCGAAAAGGAGGCGGAAAACGCCCTTTTGCGCGGCAATAAAGCCAAGAATGACGAGGCTGCGCGCGCCGCCGCAAAGCAATACGAGGACTACCTCAACGAATACATTTCTGTAAAGCTGTTCCGCGATAATGACCGCTATCGCGACGACGTTTACGTTGCGGTCAACGGTCAGAATTGCATCATAAAGCGCGGCGAATGGGTCAAAATAAAGCGCAAATTTGCGCTGGTGCTGGACGCATCCGAGATACAGGACGTTAAAACGGGCGAATTTTGCGAGCGCGAGCAGTCAAGATTTTTGCACGAGAGCGCCGCGAGATAAGCGCCAAATGTCAAGTTGATAATTGACAATGCGGCGGCAAAGTGATATAATTTAAGTAGGGGAAAGGCAAGATGCGAGTGAAAATTCCCCAAATTTTCGGGCAACAATTAAAGGGTCGGGGGTGAAGATATGGCAAATTTACTTGATTATATTGCGTGGCGCGGAGATCTGTCCTTTTCGGATAGCAAATTCTGCGAGGTGGACGGCTCGGTGTGCTCTATGCTTTCTTATAACGATTTCGGCGAGCTTTGCGGCGGTGAGGACAAGACCTTGCTGGAGGCGGCGAAAAAGCGCTGTCCCGATCTCAAAAACCGCGACGTTAAGCTGGGGCTCATCATTCCTTCCGAAAACATAAACGAGCTGCTGTTCGCCGCGGCAAAGAGCCGCAGATACGAGTCGGTAACGGTCAGCGATTACGAGAGCTATACCAATGATGCCGAAACCTGTCAGTTTGCGGCGATGACCTTTCATCTGCCCGGCAACCGAATGGCTGTGGTATTCAGAGGCACGGACGATACTATAACGGGCTGGCGAGAGGACTTTTGCCTGGCATACCTTGACAGCATACCAAGTCAGATAAGGGCGACTGAATACCTTAACCGCGTAGCGCAGAAGTATCCCTTCAAGCGCATATATCTGTGCGGTCATTCCAAGGGCGGCAACCTGACTATGTATGCCCTGGCGCATTGCGGCGCCGCGGCTTTTGCCAAGATCCTGACGGCATATTGCTTTGACGGCCCGGGGCTCAACGATGCCGACTTTGCCTCAAAGCAGTATAAGCAGAGGGAGCGCAAGCTCGCGGTCTACGTTCCGCAATCGTCCTTTATCGGCATAATGTTCAATATCCCTAAGCGCTATACAGTGGTAAACGGCGTGCGCAAGGGTGCTTTTCAGCATGACCCGTTTTTCTGGGAGGTGCGCGGACCTGTCTTTGAGCATCTTGAGGGGCTTTCGGAGCGCGGCAGGAAAAACGAGGAGCAGTTCCGAACGGCTCTTGCCAAAATGACACTTGCCGAGCGCCGCGATTTCGTTGAAACCTTTTTCCACGTGGTCGAGTCCACGGGGGCAAAGACGCTTACCGAGCTTACCGATGGCGGCGTGAAGCACCTTGGCCTTATCGTCAAGAATTACGGCGGACTTGACAAGCAAAGAAGGGAAATGTTCTTAGGGCTGTTCTTAAAGCTCTTTGACCTCAAGCAAGAGGAGAAAAATAAATAAAAGAAAAAAGCGTTTGACGTGTCGTCAAACGCTTTTGTTCTCGTTATACGAACAGTAGCCTATATAGTGATTTTGCATAGACGTTATTGCCAATTAATATGAACTTTAGAGAATTTTCTGTTTTGCTTGACCAAACTATTGACTAACGAGTGAATAAATGATATAATGATAGTGACAAAAAACGTTGGAGGTGTTATTATGAATTTCATTCAAAAAAAGCAGTCCAACCTGTCGCAGAATGTGTTTAGACGCCGATTTCAATATGAGAGAGGGCAACTAAAAATTGTAATATAACAGCGTATAGGCAAGACTGCTTTGACAGACCGGCTATGCGCTTTTTGATTTGAAAGATTTTTGTAAGCGAGGAGTGAAAATTATGCGTAAATTTATTTCAATTGTCTTGATCTATGCCGTATTACTTCTTTGCTTCTCGGGATGCTCGATTCCTGATGAAGATCAAAGCTCGGATACGGGATCTAAAACTGAATCAAAAACGGAGGCCAGCACCGAGCCCGCGACCACGGAAACTACCGAGCCCGCGACTACGGAAACTACCGAGCCCGCGACCACGGAAACTACCGAGCCCAACACCGAATCGGACACCGAATCGGAAATGCTGGAACGGTTAAATGAAATATTTGAGATGATCAGGACCGATGCCGGCGCGAATACAAAGATTGAGTTTGATATTGTATATGAAGAAGAATATTTCGAGCTTAAAAGCTCGGGAGAGTATGATAACAGCACATGGGATAATCACGGATTTGTGGTTCATCTCTCTTGTGATTATGATCTTGCGACAAATGAAGACTGGTATAAATTGTGCGATAATACCGACACGGTAAACGTAAATCAAGCCTTTTACGATCATTACCGCGCAGGTGTTTCTAACGGAACATATTGGAATTCAATTTACGAACCACCCGGAATGGCGTTGACGTACGATTTTCTGAATGCGTACGATTTGCTGAATGCGTTTTGTGAGGATTATACCACGATAGTAGAGCTGGCTAATTTGGATTACGTAACACGCGTGCAAATTGCATTTTATTACGGGCTTCCGCAAGATTGGTGGTTAGAATAATAATTGCAAAGATATTTAAGATATAAAACAACAAAAAGCGCTTGACTTTTTTAGTCAAGCGCTTTTTATAATTGCTATCTCGAGTTATCTTATGTCAACGATAACCTTCTTACCGGAGCCTGCGGCAGCGGCCTTGATAACGGTACGGATCGCCTGCGCGATACGGCCGCCCTTGCCGATAACCATTCCCATATCGTCGGGAGCAACGCTCAGAGTAAGAGTGATAGTGTTGTGTGATTCCTCGCAAACGACAACTACCTCATCGGGATTGTCCACGATTGCGGCTGCAATGTCATGCAAGGTCTGCTTAAAGTCCACCATAATCTCTCCTTAATAACGGAAGATCAGTCGATGATGCCGGACTTCTTGAGAAGTGCCTTAACGGTATCGGTGGGCTGAGCACCCTTTGCGATCCAGCTGTTTGCCTTGTCAGCGTCGATCTTGATCTCTGCGGGCTCGGTCTGGGGGTTGTAGTAACCGATCTCCTCGATGAAACGGCCATCTCTGGGGTAACGGCTGTCAGCAACAACTACGCGATAGAAGGGAGCCTTCTTTGCACCCATTCTTCTAAGTCTCATTTTTACCATTTTGTTTGTCCTCCATGAATTTGATTTATAATTTTATTTTTTAATTTTCTATTGTTAGGAAGGGAACCCCCCCACTTGTGCGGGTTCCCAATTTCAAGCCGCGGCTTGAAATTCCCCTCCTGTGGCGCTTTTAAGCATAAGGGGAGTTTCGCCATCTGCGGATGGCGACCAACGCTGCGCGCGTTGGATCTGCGGTCGCTTTTGAAAAAGCGACGTAAAACTTTTTCTCGCGCTTCGCGTTTAGGAACAAAGCTTACTCAAAACGGAAATCCCATTTTGCTCATCTGGCGGCGACCCATTTTGGAGCGTCCCATGTCTGAGAATTGCTTCATCATCTTTTTGACCTGATCATATTGCTTTAGGAGCTTGTTGACCTGCTCAACGGTGGTGCCGCTGCCGCGCGCGATACGCTGGCGCCTTGAAGCATTGAGCAGCTCGGGATGTTCGCGCTCCTTTTTGGTCATGGATCTGATTATTGCCGCCTGGCGTTCAAGCAGCTTTTCGTCAAGCTTGGCGTCCTTGAGGGCGCCTGCATTCATACCCGGGATCATGCCCGCCAGCTGCTCCATTCCGCCCATATTTTTGAGCTGCTGCATCTGGTCAAGATAGTCGTCAAGGGTGAATATCTGCTGGCGTATCTTTTCCTCAAGCTCGGCAGCCTTTTTGGCATCGAATTGCTCCTGCGCCTTGTCGATGAGGGTAAGCACGTCGCCCATGCCGAGAATACGGCGAGCCATACGGTCGGGGTGGAAGGGCTCTATCTGGTCCAGCTTTTCGCCAACGCCGATGAACTTTATGGGCTTGCCCGTGATGTAGCGGACGGAAAGCGCCGCGCCGCCTCGGGTATCGCCGTCAAGCTTGGTGAGAATAACGCCCGTTATATCCAAAAGCTCGTTAAAGGTCTTGGCAACGTTGACCGATTCCTGACCGATCATAGCATCGATGGTGAGCAATATCTCGGTGGGCTTTACAGCCGCCTTGATGTCCTCAAGCTCGCGCATCAGCACCTCGTCTATCTGCAAGCGGCCCGCGGTATCGATGAATACGGTATCGTAGCCCTTTACCTCGGCGAGCTTCAGCGCCTCTTTTGCGATCTTAACGGGGCTTTCCTTATCTCCCATCTCAAAAACGGGAATTCCCAGCTTTTCTCCAACTATCTGGAGCTGCTTTATCGCGGCGGGACGGTAAACGTCACAAGCGACCAAAAGGGGATTTTTGCCTTGCTTTTTAACAAGTCCGGCAAGCTTACCCGCATGCGTTGTCTTACCCGCGCCCTGAAGACCGACCATCATAATGACCGTTGGGGGCTTTGGTGAAACCGCAAGCTTTGAGTTTGTTGTTCCCATAAGAGCCGTCAGCTCGTCGCATACGATCTTGATGACCTGCTGACCGGGATTAAGAGATTCAAGCACGTCGGCACCGACCGCGCGCTCGGATACGTTGTTTATAAAGTCGCGAACGACCTTGAAGTTAACGTCGGCTTCAAGAAGTGCAAGCTTTATCTCGCGAGTGCCCGCCTTGATGTCTGCCTCTGTCAGCTTTCCCTTGTTTTTGAACTTCTTGAAGGCATTTTCCAATTTTTCGGACAAGTTCTGAAACATTAAATAAATACCTCCTGAGTGTTAGATTGTGATCACTCTATACTTTTCAATAACGCCTCTATTTCGCATTTGAGCTGCTCGTCTGCGCCTGAACAAAGCTCAAGAGCGCGGGTTGCATGCAGCTGCGCATCTGCAAATTTCTTTGCGAGGCCCAGTCGGTCCTCGTAAAAGAGAAGCTCCTCCTCGGCTTTTTTGATGAGGTCGCGCGCACCCTGGCGGGAAACGCCCATTTCCTCTGCCACCTCGGATAGCGACATGTCATTATTATAATAGAAGTCAAGTGCATCGCGGCGGCGCTCTGTAAGCACGTCGCCGTAAAAGTCCAAAAGGTATCCGATATTCAGGTTTTTTTGAAACATTTCGGCGTCCTTTCTTCTGACTTTTCAGGTGTAAAGCAAATCACTTTACAGATTATAACAAACAAATTTAGTTTTGTCAATAGCTTTTTGAAATTTTTTGCTTTTTTTCATTTAATTATTTCGCGCGCGTGTGAGAGATGTTTGTTTCTCGTCGCGCCCCGTCACCCCTAAGCCTTCCCCAAGGCAGGGGAAGGTGTCACGAAGTGACGGATGAGGATGC
>JAFQLG010000086.1 GCA_017414605.1 Clostridia bacterium | reverse complement strand
TAGCATATTTCGGAAGATGCCACGATACCTTTGGCGCAATGAATTTTGAAACCGTAGCTCCCGCACAGAAAAAGACCGAGGAGGCTCCCAGAGTCCTCGTCAACGTCAAAAAGGTTGAGCAGATAAGAAAGATCAACGCAAGAGAGGCGGCAAAGGCAAGAAGACGCGGCGCAAAGCCCGCAAACGCAAGACCCGCCGGAGCAAGACCTGCGGCTGCACAGCCTACGGCACAGAGAGTTGCGAGACCCGCAAGCTCGGCACAGATCAGCCAAACTCAGCGCGCGACAAAGCCCGCGAACGAAAATATAAGAATCGAAAGCAGCAAGCTTGACGCCTTCTTCACAAAGCTGTCTACAGTAAAGGGACGTGCTTTGGCAAGCGTTGCCGCATTTGCGATCTGTTGTACTTTCGCGATCGGCGGGATAGTCGCGCTGAATAACGGTGACGAGGCAGGCACAGCTCCTATGGAGAGAATGAATGCCGCTGAAGCCGTTGATCAGGTTGACGACGAAGCCCACGCAAATTTGCTCAGCACTTTGGAATAATTTGAATAAAATCGAATAAAATAGTATCGACAAAGCCAAATTTGATAAAAAAGAAACTCCTTAAAGAACGGCAATGAAGCGAAGCCCGTGAGTTCCCATGAGGGAGCGAGGGCAGCGGATTTTTGAGCAGCGGCCCATTTGCTCATAAGTCCGTTCGCTGCCGTTCATTTTTTTATCTTATTTAATTTGTCCCAAAACAAAAAGGGGGACATTTGTATGACGGGAAAAGTCGATACCGGATTTATGAGGCGCGCGGCACTTGTAACACTTGCCATAGCGGTGGTTTTCGCTATGCTTGGCGGGAGGATCTTCGTGCTTCAGACCTACGGATACGAAAAATATCGCGGTAAGGTGATCGAACAGCTTACAACAAGGTCGCCGTCTGTTGCCAATCGCGGCGAAATATATGATTCGAGCGGAAGGCTTCTTGCCACAAACAAGACCACGTACCGTGTTTTTATTTCTCCGTCGGCAATATCATCGGCGCAAAAGGCACTTGATAAAAAAGTCACTGCATCGATTTCGGAGGAAATGTCAACTGCTCTTTCGGAGATCCTCGGAATGAGCTATGACAAGATCTTCGAAAAAACTCAAAAAAGCCGAAGGCTTGACGAAACCGTGGCGCGCAATATTGACGAAGCCACCGCCGCAAGGGTCAGACAGCTAATTATTGATAAAAGACTTGAGCACCTCCTCTTTTTGGAGGCGTCAAGAGTAAGATATTACCCCTACGAAAGCCTTGCCTCCCACGTGCTTGGCTTTACAGGTACCGACGGCGTGGGGCTGTACGGACTTGAATATCAGTACAACGAGGATATAAGCGGAAAAGGCGGATATTATGTAACCGCCCGTGACTCGCGCGGAAACGAGCTTCCAACGCAATATAATACCTACGTTGAGGCGGAAGACGGATATGACCTTACCCTCACTGTTGATGCGTACGTCCAAGCCGCGCTTGAGGAGCAGATAGAGCGAGCCGTAATAGATTCGGGCGCGCTTAACCGAGCCTGCGGAATAGTAATGGACGTTGAAAGCGGAGCAATATTGGCAATGTCGGTCTATCCCGAATTTGACCTTAACGACCCATGGAAACTGACCGATTACTACAAGCAAAAGCTTGACGGCAGCGGTTATGCGGAGGGGAGCGAGGAGTATTCCGCGCTTTCCGGAAAATATCTCCTTGAGAGCTGGTCGAATAAGGCGCTGACAGAGACGTACATTCCCGGTTCGACATTTAAAATAATAAC
>JAFQLG010000085.1 GCA_017414605.1 Clostridia bacterium | reverse complement strand
GGTTATCATTCCCGAGCCCAGCTTTGTCTGCTATGAGCCTATGGTGCGCCTGGCAGGCGGAGTTCCGGTAGCCTTGCCGCTCAAGGCAGAGAACGATTTCCGCCTTACCGCCGAAGAGCTGGAAGGCGCTATCACGGAAAGGACCAAGCTCTTGATATTTCCTTTTCCTTGCAACCCTACGGGCGCTATTATGGAAAGAGAAGATCTTGAGGCAGTTGCCGCAGTTTTGCGCGGTACAAACGTTTGCATAATATCGGACGAGATATATTCCGAGTTGACCTACGGAGGCTTGCGCCACGTATCTATTGCATCGATCAACGGAATGAGAGAGCGCACGGTTGTAATAAACGGCTTTTCCAAGAGCTATTCAATGACGGGCTGGAGAATGGGATATGCATGCGGCCCCGCGCCTATAATCGCGCAGATGACAAAAATACATCAGTTCGCGATAATGAGCGCGCCAACCACCTCTCAGTATGCCGCTATAGAGGCTATGCGAAACGGTGACGCTGACGTTGAAGAAATGCTTGCCGAATACGATATGCGTCGCAGACTTATGGTTGCGGGCTTCAATAGGATAGGAATGACCTGCTTTGAGCCCAAGGGTGCGTTTTATGCATTTCCTTCCGTAAAGGTGTCGGGAATGAGCAGCGATGAGTTTTGTGAGCGATTGCTTATGGAAAAGAAGGTGGCCGTTGTTCCCGGAAACGCCTTTGGTAAGAGTGGAGAAGGCTTTGCGAGAGCTTCTTATTGCTATTCAACCGAGCATATTAAAGAGGCGCTTTCCAGAATAGAAGAATTTCTTATGGAGAATAGGTAATCAATGAAAAGGCAAACTAAAAATGCTGATGTAGGCAGGCTTTGTTCGCTTTGCGTGTGGTGCTTTGCCGCGATGTACTCTTTGCAGTGCTTTGTACTGTCGCCCCTCTATTTTTCGCTATACTCCAATGTAGAGCTATATGATACTGTACTTCCCGTTATCGTTCAGTATGCGGGGATAGCCGTTGAGCTTATCGCTATATCGGTGCTTTATGGCGCTATGATATACGGAGTGTTCAAGTTTGGACAAAATAGCGTCCGCTCATTCATAGGAGTTTTTGCCGCCGCAACGGGTCTTAAATATCTCGCCAACGTGATAATAACCTGGATAACTTACGGCATAATACCGCGCACTTGGATTTGGGATGTTGCAAACGTTGTGTTTTATACCGCGCTTGAAATGCTTCAGCTCTGGGTAGTTGTTACTGTGATAAAAGCTGTAATGGGCCGAGAGGGAAGCTGTGAGCTGCCTTTTGGCTCGGTGTGGGATAAGGGCAACAAGCTGATGAGAAGCGCTATGGCTTGCGGCATAATAACAGTGGCGTTCAAGGTATTTGGTAGACTTTGTGACGATGCCTGGGCAATTATAACCTCGGGACTTCCCGAAAGACCCATAACCTATCTTCTGATGCTTGTAAGCTATGTGTCAACAGCCCTGCTCGGTGTGGTATGCTATGGGGTTGCAGTGGCAGCGATGGGCTGGATCCATTCCCACAGCACTTCAAGGTAAATAATAAAAAGCGCTCTGCGCGAGTGAGCTCTGGCTCATTTGTGCAGAGCTTTTTTTGTATTTTTTGTAAATTTTATTTTAATATTTAAGGTTTGTGATATGTGCAAAGTAAAAAAAGTTGAAAAAACGCCAAAAAACTTTGAAGCAAAACGAAAAAAGCCTTGACTTTAAGCCTATATTTTTGTTATAATATAATTTGTATAACTATAAGTATAGTGGAGCAGTCTGCTTGTGTGTGACTGTGATATTTTGAAATAACGTCTTGTATGAATCGTAAAGGAGATTTAACGTATGGCAGTTGTTGAACGAAATCTGGGATTGGTGGATTCTATTATCGACTTTTTTATGGATTACGTCGTTTTTCCCATCAGCAATATCACGTTTGTAAATATTCTGGATATAGCTTTGCTTGCGGTACTTATATACGTTGTGTATAAGTTCATTCGTGACAGAAATGCGGGAAGAGCGCTTATCGGCTTTGGTCTTTTGATCGTTGTGTATATCATAAGTGACATTCTCAATATGGTTGCGATAAATTCTATCTTGCAGAATTTCTACGCGCTTGGAATTATCGCGATATGTATTCTGTTTCAGCCCGAGCTTCGCGAGGTCCTTACAGAATTCGGAAATACCACGTCCGAAAATTTTCAGAGAATAACCAACCGCCAGGCAGTAAATAACGATGCAACGCTAAAGATGGTTGAGGAAATTTCAGCTGCGGCATTTGAGCTTTCCGCAAAGGGCGAGGGTGCGCTTATCGTGCTTGAGAGAACTTCAAAGCTCAATAACCAGCTCACCGAGGGAACACCTATAGATGCTATCGTTTCAAGACAGTTACTGTGCAATATATTCGTCAACAAGTCACCCTTGCATGACGGCGCAGTGCTTATAAGGGACGGAAGAATAGTTTCAGCATCAAACAAATCAAAAACAATTTCCGAAAATAACAGATTCGCATTCGGTCTTGGAACGCGCCACAGAGCCGCGCTTAAGATAAGCGAGGTTAGCGATGCGGTCGTTGTTATAGTTTCGGAGGAAACGGGCAATATATCTATTGCCAACAATAACTTGCTCAAGAGAAATTACCACGATATCGGTAAAAAGGGTAAGCATAAGTCCAAGGACCTGCGTGACGACCTGTTCAAACTTTTGACAGGTAAGAGCGTGAGCGATTGGAACAATGAGGATGCCGAGGCCGAGGCTGAAGGCGCCGTAGTTATCAATGAGGCAGAGAAAGGAGAGGGCAAAAATGAAAAAGCTTGAATTCGTGCTTGATCCCGATAAAAAGGGAGATGATGCCGTAACGGTGTCGGACAGAAAAAAGAAAAAGCTGGATATTCTTCCAAAGATACTGTGCCTTCTCATCGCTATTGTCGTATGGCTCTGGATGGTCAATCTCAACGATACTGAGGTAACCGAAACCAAGATACTCAAAATAGAGTACGTTGGACTTTCGGGAACCGATGACGGCGACGTAATGGTTTACGGTATTGATAAGACCGAGATATCGGTAACTGTCAAGGGCTCTAACAGAGATCTTAAAAAATACGCGGACAGCGAATACAGCGCCGTTGTGGACGTAAGTCAGCTGAGCGACGACCAGCTGGAGTCGCGCGAAAGGATAACCTTACCTGTAAACGTTATCGTGCCCAAGGATTCCAGCATAAAGGTAGTTGAATCGCAGGCATTCAGCGTTAGTATGTACGTTGACACCTATCTTACCAAAAACGTTGCATTTGACGTTGTGGTTGACAAGCTTGGCAAAGAGGATTCCAATACTTATGAAAAGCTTATAAGCATTTCGGATAGCAGCGATAACACCATTTCGATCACGGGTCCTTCAAGATTGGTTTCTCTCATTGCTCAGGCGAGATATACTATAAACAGCGACCTGTTTGTCAAGGCAAACGGAGTGGGCGTTATGGACTACAGACATTTTAAGGACGATCACTTGCCGCTAACCTTCCATGATGAGTATCGTTCGCAGGTAAACGGAACGGAAGGACTTATAACCTATTCAACCGAGAATGTTGCCGTAACGGTAAACGTTATTGCACATAAGGAGATAGGTGTTAAGATAAACGTTGAAGACGATAGCCTTGTAGCAGGCGGACTTACCGCGCATGCTAATCCCGCAACGGTAAAGATCGCGGGCAGGCCCAGCGCTGTCAGCTCGATTAACGAGTATCTCATATCATTGAGCAGCGCGGACGTGAACATATCGTATTCTCATGCACTCAAGGCGCCTAAGGAATGGACAGATGACGGCGTTTGGATAGAGAACGCGGAAACACAGATACAGATAACCTTCTCAAGTGACGTGGAAGGCATAGGTTGATGGAGAAATATACTTACATTTTTGACGGCGTTGCAACCTCGTATACCGAACCCGCAGATACCGCCGTTGAAGCAGTGAGGAGCAGAATGCGCCGCGCGGGAATAAACGTGGACGCATATAGGCTCCGCATATATAAAAAGAGCGTGGACGCGAGGCGCAGAGATGCCGTTAAGCTGGTATACTCGGTGTGTGCCGAGTCGGAGGACGAACGGACCGCCGACAAGGCGAAATTTGAGCGCCTTGGCGCAAGATGCGTGCGCGTTAAAAGCCTTGAAGTAAAGCTTGGCGATAAGCCCATGCGGGAGCGGCCGTTGGTCGTTGGAATGGGACCTGCGGGTATGTTCTGCGCACTCATTCTCGCCGAAAACGGATACCGCCCCATAATAATTGATCGCGGCGACAGCATAAGCGAAAGAGTTTGTGCGGTTCAAAGATTTTATGACTCGCATATTCTGGATACGGAATCAAATATTCAGTTTGGAGCTGGCGGAGCGGGTACCTTTTCGGACGGCAAGCTGCTGACAAGAATAAACGACCCCAAATGCTCATACGTGCTTGAAACGTTCAGGCGCTTCGGCGCTCCCGAGGAGGTCACCGTAAAGGCAAAGCCCCACATCGGAACAGACGTTTTGAGATGCGTTGTGGACAATATACTCGGACACATTAAGTCACTTGGCGGACAAGTCATTTACCGCTGCAAGCTGACTGACGTGCGCCCGATGCAAGAGGGACTTGTCAGAGCGGTTACCACAAAGGGAGAATTTATTTGTTCTGCGCTTATCCTTGCACTCGGACATAGCGCCAGAGATACTTACGGTATGTTACTGGAGCGCGGATTTGATATTATACCCAAGCCCATATCGGTAGGCGTCAGAATCGAGCACAAGCGAGCAGATATGGAAAGAGCGCTATACGGTGACCTTGCGGGTCACGAGGCACTGGGCGCGGCAGAATATGCGCTGTCTGATACCCGAGGCGAGCGAGGAGTATATACGTTTTGTATGTGTCCCGGCGGCGAGGTGGTTGCGGCGGCAAGCGAGGAGTGCGGCGTGGTCGTTAACGGAATGAGCCACTATGCCCGAAACGGAGAAAACTCAAACTCTGCCGTTGCAGTATCCATAAG